>NZ_CAMYIP010000092.1 GCF_947258525.1 uncultured Eudoraea sp. | reverse complement strand
GCTTTGCTATCCAGTTCCTCGAGCCGGGAGGTAATTGTATTTTGAAGTCCTCTTATATAGCTTACAAATTGTTCTTTCATTTTTTTTCTGAAGGGTAAAGTATTTTGACTGTTTCTGTGGTGGCTGCAGTTACGGAAAGTGGCAGCACAAAGATGATACCCAGTACCGGAACAAACAGCATAAGAATGAAAACCATGCCGTTTCCTATTGCCAAACCACGGTGATCACTTACAAAACGGACACTCTTACGGTAACCAAAATGCCGTTCCAGGGTATAATCCATATTTCCGAAGCCAGCGTAATAAGATTGTACCAGAAATAGTAAAACAGACGATATAAATCCAACAATCGGGATAAATCCTATGATAAATATCGGGATAGAAAGAAAGAGCTCCATGATTAGGTTTCTTCCATTTACCTTAATTCCGCGCCATAGTTGTGCGCCGAAGGATGTTTTTCTGTGCTCGTGCTGAATTCCTGTTATATGAGCTTCAATCTTCTCGGAGACAGGACTCATAAAGGGCGCACTTAAGGCCATTATGATGTGTTTATAGAGAATAAGGCCCAGGGCCACTATCATAATTCCACCAAGAATGTCGCTTATGGTTCTGAAGGTCTCCGAACCCCATTCCCATATCCAGGCTTTCGAAATCAGGCTTCCTATATTATCTGAAAATCCATAAGCGGTAAATCCAATTACAACTGCAGTTAGGATACTGATTAGTATAGGAATACCGAAATATTTCCAAAGACCTAACTGATTGATTAGGTTAAAAGTTCCTCCATAGGCGCGCAGCCCTTTTATGATGTTCTTGAACATTATTCTGAAATATACACTAGTTGATCCTTTAGATTAATAAGTTCTTCAATTTTGTCGATTTTTATAGCTTTTTCCATCATTTTAAGTAAAATTTGCTCTATTTCAGTCGATTTAGTCCATTTTTCGTCTAAAAACAGCTTTCGTCCAATTGCGTTATTGTGCAAATCCATCGCAGCTTCCACATTTTCATTTTTTGTAACGTTTTCATACATTTTTGTTACATATTTAGCCCATTTGGCCGTTTTTTGATCGTTTTTGACGCTGTTTCGACAATATTCACAAATTTGCCAATTCCAAAGTGCATGTCTGAAAGCGTTCTCTTTTCGGTGACTGTGATGTAAGCTTCCAAATCGCAGATCGCAAATCGCTATGGTACGTTTTGAAGCTTTGATCGTAGGGGCAATTAGTAATGGGTTTTTCGCGAACAGGATGCCAAAATGGAATAATTGCTTCAAACTCATTTGCCGTATTCGCCTCCAAATATTCATCACGTTCCCCCGTATTCCTTAACAGCTTCAATAAAGGCTCCGGCATTTTGTACGGGGACATTAGGAAGAATTCCGTGCCCTAAATTTACAATATAGCGATCCTTTCCAAATTCATCGATCATCTGTTTTACCATTTTTTTAATCTCTGCTGGCGGACTGAATAAACGGGAAGGGTCAAAATTACCTTGTAGTGTAATATTTCCACCCGTGAGATGTCTTGCATGTCGCGGAGAACAGGTCCAGTCCACTCCAAGTGCTGATGCTCCACTTTTGGCCATTGATCCTAATGCGAACCAACACCCTTTTCCGAAGGCAATTACATGAGTTTCATCCTTTAGGGCATCGATGATCTGTTGAATATACTTCCAACTGAATTCCTGGTAATCGGTGGGTGACAACATCCCGCCCCAACTATCGAATACCTGAACAGCGTTCACACCGGCCTTCACTTTTTCCTTCAGGTAGGCGATAGTGGTGTCTGTTATTTTCTGAAGTAATTGATGAGCCGCCTGGGGCTGAGTAAAACAAAATTCTTTTGCCATCGCAAAATTCTTGGATCCCTGTCCTTCTACACAGTAACATAATATTGTCCACGGGCTTCCGGCGAATCCTATCAATGGAATCTCATTATTTAGTTTTTCCTTTGTCATGGCTATGGCTTCCATTACATAACCCAAAGTCTCCTCAATATCCGGAACAATAACACGATCCAGGTCCTTCACCTCGCGAATGGGCTGAGGTAGCCATGGCCCTACACCGGTTTTCATTTCCACATCGATATTCATGGCCTGTGGAATCACCAGGATGTCACTGAAGAGAATTGCGGCATCCATGCCAAATCGCCGGATAGGCTGTACGGTGATCTCACTTGCCAGTTCGGGAGTCTGGCATCGGGTGAAGAAATCGTACTTAGCTTTGATCTGCAGGAACTCCGGAAGATATCGGCCTGCTTGTCGCATCATCCAAACGGGAGGACGATCCACAGATTCTCCGCGTAAGGCTTTTAAAAATAAATCGTTCTTAAGCATTTTCTTTTAAAATATTTACCGTTTTTTCGATCACACTCTCAACAGAAGTAGTATTGGAAATATATACCTTATCCGACTCTGCTTTTGCTCGTGAAGCAGTCGTGTCTCCGATACAAAAAACATAGGAATTTAGAAGCTTGTTTTCTTTAGTAAAACTGGTTACACCACTTGGACTAAAAAACATGATTCCGTCGAATATTTGATCGAATTTCTTCATATTTAGCTCAGTTTTATACGTTTTTACCTCAAAAATCGTATTTTTTGAACTTTTTATGTTATCCGTAAGTTCATCTCTTCGTAGTGATCCACAGAAGTAGTAAAAAACTTCATTTTTATAGTTTTTTAGCATAAATTTGCTCAATTCTGAAGCATTTTTAGCTGTTTTTACCACATTTTGTCCTAAATCCATCAATTTCTGAGCTGTTTTTTCGCCTACACAAAGCACATTATTGAAATCAGGTCTTT
>NZ_CAMYIP010000091.1 GCF_947258525.1 uncultured Eudoraea sp. | reverse complement strand
ATGTGTCCTGCTTCATAATAGGTCATTTCTATCTTTTCTCTGTCTATCCCGTTGCGGGAATAGGTATACTCAGCATCAAAAAACGGACAAATCAAATCAAAATAACCACTTGCAACCATGACTCTCATTTCCGTATTCCGCCGCATCGTCTCTGCCAGTTTTCGGGTAACATTGACAAAGGAAGGCTCCCATTGTTTCCCTTCCGGAATAGGTCTCCATTTCCAATTTTTGTAAACCTTATCATTGGAAGTAATATAAGGTCGATCCATTTTTACGTTTAGATCGGAGGACAAATAATGATTTAGTGCGGCGGTATAAGCCCCGCTTATTTGATAGCTGGATGCGTCTCCCAAATGCGGGCCATCAGTTAAGTCATCTACTTCATCTCCCATAAAACGACCATCTAACCGGCCAAGGGCTAATCCCTGATCTGCAAGTAATTCTTTTTGAAAGCGATGCATTAATATCCTAAGATTAGACTTTAGTATATACGCCTTGTCGAGACCGGTGAAATAGCTTAGTTTTTCTGCAACTTTGTTTTGTTCGGCTTCACTTAGTAATGAACCTTTGTATAGCGCCGGGGCATATAAATCATAGGTGTAGTTTCTGCATTCATCAATAAATGATTCAAGCGATTTTCCCTGGCCTGCTTTTTTGTGGTACCAGGCGGTTGCAGCCATACTGGGGAGGTACGTCAGGTAAGAAGTTATATTGTCGTGAACGGATGTCGAGCCCGCATAATCCAGGGCCTGAGAAATAAGGATTAAACCATTTAATGACATGTTCTGACCCCCTTCTTCCAGGGCATTGGCTACAGCAGCCGCTCTTACCGTCCCAAAACTTTCACCGGCAATATATTTAGGTGAAAACCAGCGATTATTTTTTGTTACCCATTGTCTTATAAATTTGGCGATGGAATTCGCGTCTTCATTTAAGCCCCAATAGTCTTTCACTTTACCCTTGCCAATGACACGGCTGTAACCGGTACCAACCGGATCTATAAAAACAAGGTCTGTCAAATCAAATAAGCCATTTTTATTATCCACTAAATTATAGGGTGCGGCTCCATCATCTTCTTTAGCATCTGACTGTACTTTCACCAATTTGGGACCAAGCATTCCCATATGTAACCACACTGATGCCGATCCGGGCCCCCCGTTAAAAACAAAAGTAACAGGTCGTTTGGTCAGATCGCTTACTCCTTCCTGGATATAAGCTACACACCAGATTGAAGCTGTTGACTCTTCTGAATCATTTTTTAAATACGTTTCTGAGGCAACAGCCTTGTATCTGATTATTTTACCTCCATTGGTTATTTGATGATTGGTAACAAACGATTTTGCTTCCGGTATCGGTTTTGTAGTCTCTTTCTTTTCCTGGGCAGAAACGGAAATTGAAAAAATGAGAATTATGGAAAGGATAGTTAATTTCATTACAGCTATTATTATAGTTTTTTCAAATATAGTTGATTAAATTCTTTACGTTTAAGCTCGCTGGGTTATCTGATTTTTTGCGAATAACCTGTTTAATAGGGTAACCCGTGCCCAAAAGCACCTTGCACCTTGCAAATCTCCGCAGCGAATGAAGCAGCTTCCCCAAAGGCGTTTTTAATCAACGAGTCCGGAGGAACACCGTCATTGGTTTTGCCTTTGAAATAGGAAATAAGGAATCCGGTAATGAAGGCATCTCCTGCTCCGAGCGTGTCTTTTGGTTTTACTGCTAGGGGAGCCTGTCTAAACCATGATCTTCCATCGAACAAAATTACTTCCCGGGGACCACGCGTGGCCACCGCCATGGTGCAGCCCCGATTCACCGCTTCCTTGAGAAGTTCCATAGCTGCTTCTTCAGTCCATTCGCTGCAGGAAAAAAACCCGAAGTCTATGTACTGGCATAAGGATAGTGCATGTTCGCTGTCGAAGTCATCTGAAAAGTCGTAGCTGATCATAGGCTTCAGTTGTTTCATTTTGGTTAGATAGTCATCCATATAGCTGTACGCACTGGTATGCACTATTGAAAATGATTGAAGGTAATCGAGATCGTCAAATATGAATTCCATTGGGACGGATTTGCTGATTCCACCTTCATTAGATGAAATAAAGATTCGTTCCCCATCCCGGATTTTCAAAATTGCCTGTCCGTTTGGTCCGTCAGCAATGCGGCAATGGGAAGTATCTACACCTATGCTGGCTAGTGTTTGCTGCACATGCCTGGCACTGTCATCGCTTCCAAAAACACCCAGATAGGCAGAGTCACAGCCCAACATGGACGCATATACCGAAAAGTTGAGGGCATTGCCCCCGGGAAACATGGTACGAATGTCAATGTAGTTATCCACGACATTGTCTCCGATACCTATAACTTTAAGTGTTTCATTGCCCATTATCTACATTAATATTCAACTATACCCATATAACGGCGTGTTTCAAGCGGATGATTACGAATTTTTGCCAATGCTTCGCGATAATCACACAGCACACTGTAAAACATTACCGGATTGAAGTATTCTACAACTGGTGCGGGAATTACGCCAATACCCAGCTCCCGGGCGTCTATAACTACATAATTCCTGGCATAAGTTTTAAGGAAAGTGATCACCCTCTGATCCAGCGGCCGCGTTCGACCTTCATTTACCAATACAATAAAATTGGTTTGCTTGTCTGTAACTTCGAAAGGACCATGAAAAAACTCACCGGAGTGAATTGAGCTCGCATGCAGCCTTTGCATTTCCATCAGAGAGCAGATGGCAAAACCATATGCATGTCCGTAACTTGCCCCGCTCGACAAAATGTAGAATAAATTCTCATTCTGA
>NZ_CAMYIP010000090.1 GCF_947258525.1 uncultured Eudoraea sp. | reverse complement strand
GTCTGGGATCCGATGGTACCGTAGGGGCAAATAAAAACTCCATCAAAATAATTGGTGATACGACCGATAATTATGTACAGGGATATTTTGTTTACGATTCCAAAAAAGCGGGTGCGCAAACTATTTCTCATTTGCGCTTTGGTCCGGAACCAATTTACTCTTCCTACCTGATTGACAAAGCGGATTTTATAGCAAGTCATCAATTCAATTTCATTGAAAGATATGACATGATAGCCGATTTAAAACAAGGAGGCACATTCCTTTTAAATTCACCATTTTCGAAAGAGGAAATTTGGGACAAATTACCTAAGAAGATGCAGGAGGGAATCATTGAAAAAGAGGCGAAATTTTATGTTGTGGATGCTACAAAAGTGGCCCATGAAGCCAATCTTGGTAAAAGGACAAATACCGTTTTACAAACTTGTTTCTTTGCCATATCAGGTATTCTGCCTAAAGATGAGGCCATTCAGAAAATTAAGGATGCCATAGTTAAGTCATATGCTCATAAAGGTGATGCAGTAGTTCAAATGAATTTTAATGCTGTTGATAAATCACTCGAAAATTTATATCAGGTAGACTATCCAAAAGATGTAAGCAGCGAGAAAGGATTGCTTTCCGCAATGACTGATGCTCCCGATGGTTTTGTAAAGAATGTTCTTGAGAAAATACTAGGAGGTCATGGAGACGAATTGCCAGTCAGTGCATTTCCGGTTGATGGTACCTTCCCTACCGGCACTACCCAATACGAGAAAAGCGGGATCGCTAACTTTATCCCAATCTGGGATGATGAAGTACTTTGTACACAATGTAATAAATGTGTAGCTATCTGCCCGCACGCTGCAATTAGAGCTAAAGTAGTTCCTAATGAAGTTATGGCAGATGCTCCGGGTAGTTTGAAATCAGTTCCTGCCAAGGGAAGGCCATTTTCCGCTGAAACTGAATCTTACGTATTACAGGTTTCTCCGGAAGACTGTACCGGATGTGACCTTTGTGTCGCTGTTTGCCCTGCTGAAAGCAAAGAAATTGAGAATTTTAAAGCCATCAATATGCGGAAGAAACTCGATTTTGATGCCGTGGAAAATGTAAATTGGGATTATTTTATCGATTTACCGGACTATGACAGATCGGCCTTACAAATAACCAATATAAAAGGCTCTCAGTTTTTAGAACCTTTATTCGAATTTTCAGGAGCCTGTTCTGGTTGTGGAGAAACGCCATATATTAAAATGCTTACCCAGTTATATGGCGATAGTATAATTATTGCCAATGCAACCGGTTGTTCCTCAATATATGGTGGCAATTTGCCAACAACACCTTATAAAACAAATGCAGCAGGAAGAGGTCCGGCCTGGGCAAATTCACTTTTTGAAGACAATGCCGAGTTTGGATTTGGAATGAAGCTGGCCTTAACCAAGAAACAGGAAATTGCGGTTAATCTTCTAGAACAACTGAAAAATGAGGTTGGTGAGGAATTAACTGAAGCTATTCTGATGAATCCGGAAGAAACAGAAGAGCAGAGAAGTCAGAAATTTGCTGATGTTGACAGACTTAAGGAAGTATTGGCAAAGGAAAAAGACAATCCCGATGCCAAAAAATTAAGTCAACTCACAGAGTACCTTCGTAAAAAAGGAGTCTGGATTCTTGGTGGCGATGGCTGGGCTTACGATATAGGCTATGGAGGAGTTGATCATGTATTAGCTTCCGGAGAAGATGTAAATATTATGGTGCTTGATACTGATGTATATTCCAATACAGGCGGTCAGACCTCTAAAGCAACTCCATTGGGCGCTAGCGCCAAGTTTTCTGTGTCCGGGAAACGAACAGGCAAAAAAAGCCTGGCACTTCAGGCCATTTCCTATGAGAATGTATATGTTGCACAGGTAGCGATGGGAGCAAAGGATCTTCAAACCTTAAAGGCAATTGAAGAAGCCGCAGCATACCCTGGTCCGTCACTTATTGTAGCCTATTCACACTGTGGTGAGCATGGATATGATTTAAAAGATGGGGCCAAGCAACAACAAAAAGCGGTTGAAACAGGCTATTGGCCCCTATTTAGATTTGATCCTTCTAAGCCAAAAGGAAAAAAATTCAAATTAGATTCTAAAGAACCCACTAAGCCATTAAGCCACTTTATGTATAATGAAACACGCTTTACCAGAGTTGTAAAAGATGACGCAGAATTGGGCGCGAAATTGTTAAAACAAGCTCAGGAAGAGGTAGAAACAAAATGGGAACGACTGGAACTTTTTAGAAATATGTAAAGCTATAAGCAGAAATTATTATTAATAGATAGGTTGTAAAAAAAGCTAATTATAAATAAATACTGTCTATGGAAAATAGAGCACAAAAACTTTATGAGACTGCCATTCAAAAACTGAAAGAAGCGAATGATGAATTGTGCAGACCTGCGGAAGATGTCGTTTCTTTTATGGTTTGTCAGAATTCTCATATTGCCATAGATAATTACTTAAAGGGTTTTTTAATTGAAAATAACATCGAGCCGGAAGCAAATGCAACAGTTGATGCTTTGTATGAAAAATGCAAAGCCGTGAATGGAAATTTTGAAAAAGTAAATTTATCTGGTTTCGAATGTGAAGAACATCAATTAGATTCAAGATTTTGCAGTGGTGTAACTAATGTGAGCAGATGTTATGACATTGCAGATAGCCTGGATACATTTTTGAGGGAAGAAAAAATCATTAAATAAAAGTCATTTCTACTGCTTCTGATAAATAGAAGGCATGCTTGGGACATCAATATGATGTATTCGTCCTAGATTACTTGGTATTGCTATAATCTCTTCTTTAATTGTATTAAACCAATTAATATT
>NZ_CAMYIP010000089.1 GCF_947258525.1 uncultured Eudoraea sp. | reverse complement strand
GGAAACCAAGAAACAGATTCTGGAAACTGTTAATCCATAGTTACATTTAATATTGGCCCATTTTCATTCTCCAAATTTATTTGGATTATGTTGAAAGTTTAAGGTTTTTTTCAAGACGTATTAGAAAGTAATCTTCATTAAATTCACTGAAGAAAGGCAGACTTTGATCTCCTCTTAAAGAAAATTAGATTATGAATCACTTGGTTGATAGAAATAAAAAAGCAGGCAATAGTTGCCCGCTTTAATGCTGTTCTTGCAAGATTGCCTAGTTCTGCTTTTCAGAAGATTCAGCTTTCCTGGATTCGAGTGCTTGTTTACTAAGACTTGCCAGATTAAAATTAGGATCAATTTTTAAGGCTTCATCAATGGTCGCAATTGCCAGGTCTATATCATCCTTATTCATATTATATTGGATAAGTCCTTTTAAATGCAAAAAAGCTGCCTTCAGTTGTACTTCATATGGCTGCTGCCTTTCATAGAAGGCATATTTCATATCATCTTTAGCATTAAGAATACCATATTCAATATTGTCACTTGCTCCGGCATTATCCCCAATCTGAATTTTGAGATCTGCCAGTTCATATGCCAAATAGGCGTTTGGTTTCCTGGAATATAACACCTCAAACTGTTCAAGGGCTCTCTTAGGTTGATTTATAGCTTTTAAGGAAATAGCTTTTACCTGGACTGCAAGATCAGAATCTGTATCGTTCTTTTCAATTCCAACGGTGTTCAAAGCCTGCAGATGCTGATTGTTATTGGCGTATACATATGCTAGTGTATCTCTCCTTTCAATTGAAGGTGAAATTACATTCAGATGAGTCAGTGCATTGATAATACCGGCTATATCAGACTGTTTTCTCATTTGGGTATAATATGCCTCATAATGCTTCTGGAGCTCTGTGGAAGTCTGCGAGTATCCACTATAAGAATATCCCATACAAACCATAACAACAATTAAAAGTTTCTTCATTATCCTATAAATTTTGTGCGGCAAAATTAATACATTTTTTTTGGTCTTTGTATAAGGAAACTCTTAAAAGTGGTTCAGACGGGTATTTTGGATGTCTAAAAATTATTACTTAACCGGTCTTGGTTTACTCTTTTTGGCAATAGCAAGTTTGTAAATATTCAGGAATAATAAAAAAAGGATGCCTTGCAGCATCCTTATATAATGGTTGTCATTGGTTCTTGATTAGTTATGCGAGGACGAAATCTTCTTCTTTTTTGGTATAAGACTTTAATAGGCCCGCATAAAACGCAAGGCTCCTGTTATCACTGTCTATGCATGATTTTAGAAATTCGCATAAATTGTTAAAGAACAGGTTTGTGTATAAGGTGGGTAGTTTCAAATTGATCTTTTGTGGATCATAATCCTTTTCATTCATTACAATATCCATTGCTATTCTTTTCCTATGATAATCAATAGAGACATCTGTGGCATTATAATGATTCTTAATAACAGCCCTGTGCAAGCTCTGAAAGTTTTTGGTCATCTGGCTTTTTGCACAACTGCGGGAGATGAGACTTTCCAGTTCCATTAAAATCCTCCCCTTTAATTTTGTTTTTTCCATGACATTTAGGGATTTAATGTTTACATAAAGATACTGAATATTGATAAAAAGCTGAAAATCAACGTCATAAATTAACCTTTTATCGATGTTTTTGTTGTAAAAGTGCGTATAACTGTTGTGAACTGCTAGTTAATATCGGTATAAAAATGAACGTTTTTATTAAGAAAATTCCTACTAATAATTATTTTCCCACTTTTATTGTATCCAGAGGTCAAATATTGGGGTCTTGGAAGTGAATTTTTGTCCGCCATATGGGAATAATAGTCTCTTTTCAAAGGGTGATCCGGGTATACGCCGTTAAAGATTTGATCCCACCAATTGTTTTCTAACACCACCTTAATTAGATGAATACAATCATCTAAATGTATCAGGTTTACTGGTTCGTTTCCATTACTTAGCTCTTTTTTGCCGGATAGCATTGTTATGGGATGTCTTTTTGGTCCTATGAGACCTCCAAATCTTATAATGCTAGATTGAATGGTTTTGTCTTTTTGAAAGATCTTTTCAACTTCAAGCAGTTGTCTTCCAGATTCAGTTACAGGCATGGGAACTGTATCTTCAGTTACCTCGCCCTCTGCTGTTCCATAGACAGAAGTGCTACTTATAAATAGTATTTTTTTTACACTTGATTTTCCTATTTTATCGTGCAAAAATTTCATCTTGAGAACATAGTTCTCATTGTTGTTGCCTCTGAGCTTTGGCGGTACATTAATTATAAGGACATCCAGCCGGTCCAGTAATTCTGTTATTGAGCCTGTTATCCCATCCGGTCCCAAAATAATCAAATAAGGCGTTATGCCTGCCTCCTCCAAAATTGGGAGTTTTAAGCTATTGGTAGTACTCCCATATACCTGATAGCCGTCTTGAATCAGAGATTTAGCCAAGGGCAACCCCAGCCATCCACATCCAATTATTCCGATTGTATTTTTCAAAATTTAATTGTTTTAATCAATAAAACGGCATCATTTAAAACAAAGGGCATTGGAATGTATTCTTCTGCTCTTTGCGGTACTGAAAATGAAGGATTATCAAGCAGATCATTGGAAGCTTCGTACAGTGTTAGTTCTAATGATTCTTCCTCGGGAATACTCAATTGTATTTCCGTATAATCATTATTACTTATGAAATGTGTTATAAGTTTTCCCCCTTTCCTGTTTGCCAGGTAATAATCAGAAAGTGCAACATTATTTATTTTAGCTTCCAAAATTCTTGATTCATTTGTAAAGACATCCAATCTGTTTACATCTCGTTGAGGGCTAATACAGAATTCCAGTACACGCTTCCCCCCAATCAGCGTATCCTGTATTACTTCAACTTTTGGAGGTAGTATTTCTTTTATTGGGGCGTCTGCCACATAACTGAAACCCGTGTTGTATTTACTGCTAATAATAGGAAGACTATCGGACCTTTTTTTATTTTCACCCAGATATTGGGAGGTCCATGAAGATAGTTCATTTTCATAAGTAGCCCATTGTGCCCTATTTTTATCAGTATTTAGTATATACAAGAGACTTGTGGGCTCGGGATTTTCGCTATTATGACTTGAGTATAAATGGCCAGATACCATAAAACCAAGGAATAAAAGGAAAAACAAAGAGGCGATTCTATTCTTATGTTTATAAGCTCCAAAAACCGGATAGAGCAATAAGAAGGTAAGGGTTGTTAAAACGGTAGAAGTTACCAACATTTTTAAACCTAATCCCGTAGGAAACATTTGAATAAACGGAGCATACAGCCAAATGGCCGGAAGTGTCAGAGCCACTAAAAAATAAGGATTTGATTTCTCCTTCTGAAGACTGATTAACAATGACCCCAAAAGCGCATATATTGGTAGTATAAAATAACTTGCGCCCGGTAAATAAGATGCTAACCCCCAACAAATGGCTAACCAGATGATGAGCGGAGCGACCAACAGACTCGGAATGGATATCTTCCTAT
This sequence comes from uncultured Eudoraea sp., assembly GCF_947258525.1. Classification (GTDB taxonomy): domain Bacteria; phylum Bacteroidota; class Bacteroidia; order Flavobacteriales; family Flavobacteriaceae; genus Eudoraea. Next base: position 9,686 of record NZ_CAMYIP010000089.1, on the reverse strand, counting down.
ATCTGTGATAAACCAAGAAACAAGTACCTATAGAGAAAAGTACAAAAGCAATTATATACTTGTGTCCGTTGTATGTAAAGCCATGTAAAATATCATTATAATGAGGGTAAATCCAGTTTAATACCGACCAACCATACCATCCAACAATTCCGTTTATAGCCAATACAAATAAGAGGGGCAGGAATCCTATACCAATTTCTTTTAGATTTAAACGCTTCATTTTAAAACCGTAAAACAAGAGTGCAAATGTTAAGACCAAAGCCAAATAGAACATAGGCCAAATCCAGTCAAAAGGGTATGAAATAAGCTTGAATAAGGGTACATTGAAATAGATAGAATCGTTTAAACTCTTTAGGTCGGTCAGATCTGTCTGACTGAAATGGTGCAAGAGTGGCATTACATAACTTCCCTGATGCGCCAGGGAATTACGGTCTAGTCTTTCATAAGTATCAAGGGCTGTATGGTAGTCATAATGATCATCAAAAAAGGCGAAATTAAAGCCTTCAATATCTCTGTCTTCCCTAAAAACAGTAAGATCTGTGTCATTTGGAAGTAATTTATAAATACTATATGCCAGTGAGTTTGCCACCGGAAAATCAGGGTCTGCCAGGGTAAACTCTTCAATCAGCTTTTCATTTCCCCGGTTTGTCTCAATTAGCATATAGGACTGGCCCCCACTGCCCCTTGCTTCGAAATTCAAAACTAAACCTACGTCTTTCGCCCAGGGATGACTATTTACAAATAAGTCGGCACCGTTAAGTCCTAATTCTTCTGCGTCAGAAATGAGAATTAGGATATCATTTTTAGGAATAGTTTCACTTGCCAAATAAGCCCGGATACCTTCCAAAATAGTTGCAACACCGCTAGCTGCATCACTTGCTCCCAAAGAAGAATGCGGGCTGCTGTCATAATGTGAGAGCAACATAAGGGCTTTTCCTGGCTGAGAGCCTTTTATTCTGGCAATTATGTTCTCTGCTTTGCTAAAATTATTCCAATCTCCAATAGTATATCCTTTCTGAGTTGTGGTTTCTAAACCCATTTGAGACAACTGATCAAGAATATACTTTTTTACTGTTTCATGAGCGTCAAAACCTACGCCATGTGGCTGTTTAGATATGGCTTCAACATGTTTTAATGCCCTGTCTGTAGAAAAAACAGTGGCAGGTTCGCCCAAATCTGACTTATACTTGGGCATAACAGTATCGAAACTCAGGTAAATAGCCAATAAAATCAGCAGAAAAGAGAGTAAATGGACAGAATTCTTCATAATTCAGAATTGTCGGATAAAAGTATAAAAATCTGATACTTTAGCTCATTTTAGCGAATATTTTTAATACTTATGCCAGAAATATGTATATTTAAGATTAAGCAAAATTTGAAAAGGTATGGGAATTAAGAGTTTTATGGGCCGAAGAGCTAAAGAAAGATCCAAAAAAGAGTACGATGCTCCAATTTTGGTTGAGGATTATATGAGCAGGAAGTTAGTGACTTTTAGTCCTGAACAATCCATTCTTGAGGTCATGGAGTCATTTGCAAAACATCATATTTCCGGTGGTCCTGTAATGGATGACAATGGTTTTTTGGTTGGGATTATATCTGAAGCAGACTGTATGAAGCAGATTTCTGAAAGCCGTTATTTTAATCAGCCTATCCTCGATAAAAGCGTAGAGCGTTTTATGACTAAGAATGTGGAGACCATACCACACGATATGAGCATTTTTGATGCTGCAGGAGTCTTTGACAGACACAATAGAAGAAGATTACCGGTTATGAAAGATGGACTCCTTGTAGGTCAGATTAGCAGAAAAGATATCGTAATTGCTGCTCTTAAACTCAGTGGTGAGAACTGGAAATAGCCCATTTTCTAGGTCTTAGCTATTTTAAGGGATATTGCTATTCGCGTTTAACTATCATGTAATAATCATTATCCAAGGGGAGATAACCAAGGTCGTATACAAAGTAATAAGTAGTACCTTTTTTTGTGGTATACAGATTGGTTATATACTCAAAATCGAAACCTTTATCCATTAGACGTGTCTTGGTTGTGCGTGTTTTACCATCCTTTAGGTTAAAACTATCCAGGACCCTGTAGTTTTTTCGAAGTCTGTTATTAATATTTCTTACCAGGTTTTTGCTATCCTTATTGAGCTTATTATTATACGCATTTCGGCAATAGTCCGAGCAGTATTTTTTATCCACACGGCCTTTAATTATTTCTCCGCATTCAAGACACTTTTTTTCTTGCTGATGTTCCATGTTTGACAAAAGAAACTGCCACTCCATTAGATGTTACGAGTAAGCTAGACTACTACAATATCGTATTTTCCAAGCAACCCTACAACTCAGTCTAGTGAGAATTTAGGTTTCTTAAGTCGATTTTGCTCAGGTTGGCTTGTTTAAAGTCGACTTAAATTACTTTGCACTTATATTAGCGAATATTTTTAAGTGATACTGTAAAATTTACGCCGGAGGATGAATAGAGTACAGGCCTTAATCCTTTAGGATTATTGCAGGTAATCCCAAATCTATATACATCTTGTTGTAGGCCGCCATCTCTGTATTCACTATGGCTTTCTTTTCATCTTCAAAGGTTTTCCAATCATTCAAAAGATCAGCGAGCCTCTGTTTGGCGCCTTGTGTTACCTTTGGATCTGAACTGTCTACAAAACCTTTCAGATGCATTAATTGGGCATTGAGTTGGTTGTTATAGTTAATGACATCCTGAAATGTTTTCTGATTGGGCTGGATAAGGTTTTGTTCCCAGCTGTCAATACGCTTAATTAATTCCTTTCCTTTTTCCAGGAGATCTGCTGCAGTTTCATTTTCTTCAAGCAGCTCTTCATAAGTCTTCAATTGTTTTTTGGCCGATCGCATTTTTGTAACGGATTCGTGAATATTTTTAATTGTATTTTCTATCTGGTTCAATACAGATTGTTGTTCATCAAAATCAGACTTAGAGGCCTTTACTTTTGGGTTTGGAAGAATGCTTACTTCTGTTTCAGCCACTTCTTCTTCTAAAGACAATCGCAGAACATAGTTGCCGGGAGCTACATGGGAACCTGAATAATTTCCATAAACAAATACTTTATCCACGGCAGGGAGTGTTTCTTTTCGGAAATCCCATGTAAATCTGTTATAACCTTTTTTGGAAGGTAAGACCGACGGTTTAGAGGGTCCACCAGGCCACGACTTAAATTCTTTTTGGCTTTTGTTTGTAATAGTCCTGATTACCTTTCCATTATGAAGCACTTTCAATTCCAGATCCAGGCTATCCGAATCCTTATTCAGATAATAATCAAAAGTAACTCCTTGCTTAGGATTTTGACCCAGACCGGGAACCGGTTTGTCAGAACTTCCGCCAAAAAGTAAATAAGTGTCTTTGGGTTTAAAGATAGATAGCGAAATATTATTCACCGAAGTATTCTGAATTGCCCCAAGATCATCTAAAACCCAAAATGATCTTCCTGCAGTAGCGGCTACCAAATCATTATCCTGAATTGTGAGGTCATTTATGGGTACTACCGGCAAATTTAACTGGAAACCGTGCCAGTTTAAACCGTCATTAAAAGAAATATACAAACCGGTTTCAGTACCAGCATATAAAAGACCTTTTCGCTTGGGGTCTTCGCGAACTACACGCACGAACGTGTGTTCATCTGTAAGGCCTCGTACTATTTTAGACCAGGTTTTACCATAGTCAGTGGTTTTGAATATGTAAGGTTTTAAATCCATAAACTTATACCGCATGACCACGGCATAAGCGGTAGCCGCATTATGTGGAGATACCTCTATGCTGTTCACTATGCCTTCAGCCATGCCTTCAGGCGTCACGTTTTCCCAATTTTCTCCACCATCTTTGGTTATATGAATAAGGCCGTCATCACTTCCGGCCCATAACACGCCTTTTTCATGGGGTGATTCCACCAGGTACATCAGGGTATTATAATTTTCTCCACCTGCCGCTTCATTGGTGTAAGGACCGCCTCCGGGTCCCTGTTTGCTTTTATCATTTCGAGTGAGGTCGGGACTTATTACGGACCAATTAATACCTGCGTCTGTAGTTTTGAAAACTACGTTTCCAGCATGATAAATAGTATTTCTATCATGTGGTGAACTTATGATAGGGGCATTCCAGTTATAGCGAAATTTAAAGCTTTCGGGGGCATTACCCAGAGCCAATTCCGGATATTCCTTAATTGGTTTGCCTTCCCTGGATGCCCTGACCCATTTTTCTATAATCCCCTGATAACAACCACCAAAAACAATTTCAGGATTGTCAGGATCAAAAGCCAGATAGGCACTTTCACATCCGGCAACGGAGTACCAGTCTTTCCAGTCTATGCCCTGATCATTAGTTCTGCTGGCAATTGCAATGGCAGAATTATCTTGTTGACCACCATATATATTATATGGTACCAGGTTGTCTGTAATAACCCTGTAAAACTGTGATGTAGGCTGATTTTGTTGTGTACTCCAGCTTTTACCACCATTATTAGAAACATTGGCGCCCCCATCGTTGGAATTTATCATTTTACGATTATCCAGTGGGTTTATCCACAAATGATGATTGTCTCCATGTGGCGTTGGCACCTGACTAAATGTTTTGCCGCCATCAATAGATTTGGTTACCGGGGCATTGCAAACATATACGAGGTTTTCATCCTGAGGATCTGCAAATATTTCCATATAATACCAGGATCGTGCAATATTTATACGGTCCGTATTCACCTGGCTCCATTTTTTACCTGCATCATCAGACCTGTAAACGCCACCCTTTTTTCCTTCGGCTTCCAATACCGCAAAAACCCTCTCCGGATTCGCCCGTGATACAGATATCCCGGCTTTGCCAAATTCTTCGGGTAGCCCATCTTTTAATTTATTCCATGTAGTCCCGCCATCTGTTGATTTATAGAAGCCGGAGTTTTTACCACCGGATTGCATGGTCCACGGATATCTACTGTGTTCCCAGACTGCGGCATAGAGAATTAATGGGTTTTTCATATCCATTGACAGGGAAGAGGCCCCTGTTGTCTTGTTTATAAAAAGAACTTTCTCCCAGCTGGCACCACCATCTTCTGACCTGTAAATCCCTCTATCTTCCGAAGGGCCGTATTGAGCTCCCTGAGCTCCTATAAAGATAATGTCGGGATTTGTGGGATGTATTACCACGTCTGATATATGGCGGGTTTTATTCAGGCCAATATGCTTCCATGTCTTTCCGGCATCCGTAGATTTATAGACCCCATCTCCCATGGAGGTCATTACCCCTCGGGCAGCGTGTTCTCCCATGCCCACAATAACTATATTTGGATTGCTTTCCGAAACAGCAATCGCACCAACAGTTCCGGTTTTTAAAAATTTATCTGAAACATTCTTCCAGCTAATTCCATCATCTGTGGTTTTCCAAATCCCACCTCCGGTAGTGCCCATATAGTAAGTCATAGGCTGGCCAACTACCCCACTACTGGCTACACTTCGACCACCTCTGAATGGCCCAATATTTCGCCATTTCAGGCCATGATATAAAGAGTCCTGAACTTCGAAAGGAGCGGCAGAGGTTTTGGTTTTGCGTTTTTGGGCCTGAATGCTTACAGGAAACAAGAGCAGGCAGAGGAGAAATAGTTGGATGTTTTTCATAATAGAAATTAAGGAGTAAGATAATAAATGTTTAGTTCAGTTCTTTGTAGATTTTTTGTATCTCCGGTCCAGTCATTTTTCCCTCATAAATCAGGAGGCTATATTTTAATATAGTTGGATTTGTGGTAGAAACAGCGACACTATTTCTTCCGGGATAGACACAATTTTGCATACTTTCTTTTTCTCTTAAGATCCAATTTGCTTTATCCCCGGGAGAATCAGGATGAGAGAATATGGTAATTCCCGAACCGTTTTTGTTATTGGTCAATGACCCAAAAATATTTAGCCATTTGCCGGCCTCAACGGCAGTATTTTGAGCTACAACCTTACCTGTAAGGGATGAAAATTGGATATTTTCAGGAAGTTTCATTCTTAAGGAAAAACCTCCATAGCCTTTTTCATCTTCTGAACCACCTATTTTCAATTTTTTTTCAATAGCTAATAGTGCTATTTCAAATCGTACTATCCGATAATTGTCCGCCCGGGGATAAATACAGATTCTCGTATTTTCTAACAGGAAGGGTTTTTCATTTCCTTCCGGGTCTATCCATTGTGGAGATTTCCATTGTGTGGAAACAAAAAGGGTAAGATTTTCGCCGGATCTGGATATTTCAATATCCTTTATGTCCCATTTAAAATCTTTACATTCCCAGGAATCTCCTAACTTTTTATCTCCAATATAAACCTGATGCCATGCCCAAAAAACACCCCTATGATGGGGATGGTCCTGAGGAAAATCTTCAGTTAATACAGATCCGTCAAGACCATAGAGCGGATGGATATAGTTATTTCGCGAAAATTCTCCGTTGAGTGATTTTGGTTTTTTTTGATAAAAAAGGACGTTCTTAGCACCTTCTTTTATTTGTATTCCTGCCTCAGACTCCGTAAATGATAATTGCGCAATCCCGAATAAAGGCCATAACAAAAATCCCAGTAACCAAGGGTAAAAACATTTCAACTTAAAGTAAAGAGCTATTTTAATCATCGATAGCGCCAAATATCATCTGACGGAATTTCCAGGCGGTATTATCGTTTGTTGTGCCCTGGGTTTTCTTTCCAGATGTCACCAATTTGGTTGGCCATAATACTTCTGACAGTTGTTCTGCTCAATAACCTGACTCCGTTTAATTCGCCTTTATTTAAATACATTTGAAGAAAGGTGGCATAATCTTTTGCGGTACTGGAAAGACCTGCTCCACCGGAAAAAAACCTTTTGGCGCCTTTGATAGGGTAATCTGTATCATAAAACGTAACCGGGTATTTTTCCCATACCTCGTCTACTTTATGCTGAACTGTTATCAGACGGTTATGTTTTGATTCCGGCAAATAAAACCAGGTGTCTGTCATGCCTAATGGATCGAAAATCCGGGTTTTCAGAAACTTATCAAAAGGTAATCCGGATACTACTTCAATAAAGTAGCCTAAGACATCAAGACCTTCGCTATAAGTAAATTTCTCACCCGGAGTATGGTGCAAAGGAAGGGCGGCTAATTTCTTAACACTTTCTTCTATGGAAATATCTTCAGTAGTAAAAAGATCTGTAATACCCGCCTTATGATAGATTGCTTTGAACCTTGGGTCACTGTCAATTACTCCATAACCTATTCCGGAGGTATGAGTAATTAAATGTCTTATAGTAATTTCTTTATCAGAGGGAACACTGGTATAGGTCGTATCTTTTTCATTAAAGGTATCCAGAATCAGGGCATTTTTAAATTCGGGAATGTATTTGGAAACAGGATCATCCAGTTTGAATTTTCCCTCTTCCCAGAGCATCATTACCGCCGTTGAAGTTATGGCCTTGGTCTGTGAAGCGATTCTGAATATAGCATCATTGTAAATCTTAATTCCCGTTGAATTATCGGCCAGGCCATAGGAGCTGTGGAAAACTATTTTTCCATCTCTTGCAATTAGCGCTACGGCACCGGGAATATCACCATCCTTAACAGCTTTTTTAAGCATGTCATCTATACGCTTCAGGCGTTTATCAGACATTCCAACAGTTGCCGGGGAAGCCGGAGTAAGATCTGGTGAAATTTTAACAGAGGGGGTCTGGGCAAAAACTATTGCCGCAAACATCAAACAAAAAAGGAAATTAATATTTCTCATGATTTAATTTTAATTTTGTCCGCCTGCCCTGTCGGGAGAGCGGGGTTTTGGCCATTCTTTTTGTATTCCTGTTTTCAGATTTGTTGGAAGTGCTGCCTTTTTCCTGGAGGTTTTTTCAGGGTCTTCGCAAGCCATATAAGCAAGGATTGCAGTAAGAATAGCATTGTTCCTTACATCGTCAAAAACAATTTTATCGTAAGTATCTAAATTAGTATGCCAGGTATAATCTCCATAACTCCAACTTAAGGAGCTTAATGAAAATGCAGGAACTCCCATAGCAATGCAGGAACTCCCATAGCAACAAATGAGGCGTAATCAGATCCTCCACTACCCGGAGATCCGGGAAATGTAGTTTCAATATGCCTGCGAATGTCTGTTGGAACGGCTTGCAGCCAATGGCCGAGATAATCATAGGAGTCCAGGAATCCTTGTCCGGAAATTTTAACGACACGACCTGTACCATTATCCTGATTAAATAGTGCCTGTAAACCTTTTACAACTTCCGGCCTGTCTTCAACAAAAGCACGGGATCCATTAAGCCCATGTTCTTCACTCCCCCAAAGTCCAACTATAATTGTTCGTTTAGGATCAGGATATATTTTTTTAAGGATACGTGCAGCTTCCATCATGGTAATAGTACCTGTTCCGTTATCAGTTGCACCGGTTGCACCATCCCACGAATCGAAATGGGCAGAAAGGACAACGTATTCTTTAGGGAATTTTGTTCCGGGAATAGTGGCTATGGTATTAAATGTGGGTACCCTTCCCAATTCTTTTGATTTGGCAACTACTTTTAATACAGGTTTTTGGCCATTCTCGGTTAGTCGGTATAACATTCCGTAGTCCTCAAGGGAGAGGTCTATTACCGGAATATTTTTAGTATCTGCACTAAATATTTTGTTGGCGCCAAAACCCTCGGACCAGTTGGATTGAATAATTCCTGCCGCACCCGCTTGTTCCAGCGCACTGTTTAGTGTAACCAGGTTATATCCGGTTTTTCTTATTTGTTGATACCAGGCCCTGGTCTGCGCTTTCCGTTCGGTTTTCATTTTTTCAAAAGATTCTTCGGTAGCAAACTCTTCCCAGTTGTAATCAGGACGACCTGTGGGTTGATTCATGGAAACGGTTACAAATTTTCCTTTCACATTAGGAAGCCAATTTGCAAAGTCCAGCGAATCTTCTGGTACCGGGAGGTTTATGACTTCAGCAGTTATCCCTGAATCTGAAGTGCCCGGACTCCATGCAAGCTGCATGCCACTAAGCGATACTACTCTGGGTGAAACCATGTCTACATGTGTAATACCGCGTTCCCAACCTCTCCAGGTACCCCATTCCTCCTGGCGAGCGTCTATTCCCCATTCCTTAAAAGTAGCTACGGCCCAGTCGTGTGCATTAGCCATCTGTGGTGTACCCACCAAACGAGGCCCTATAACATCCATTAGTTCATGTGCGAGTTGTTCTAATTGAGAATTTTCAATGGCCTCTTTCGTTATTTTATCCACTAATTCTTCGGTGGACTGGCCAATTAAAAGCGAGACATTTAAGAGGAGAAAACAAAAAAACAGCTGGAGTGTTCTTGGCATATTAATATGAATATATTAGGAAAAGTAATCTAATATAGGAATAATTGCTTTTATGAGGATAGTCATATTCTTAAATCATCCTTAGCTCCTTAACCAATACATTTATGTAACCATTTAAAATCTGTAGCTAAATACATACAAACGACTACAAACGATTACAAACGAAAATAAATACTTCCTAACCGAGTAGTGCCAAACGCCCGTTCTATGTTTGCAGTGTCGGAGAATAAGACCCGATAGTATTAACTGTTTAATCCTTAAAATTAAAAATTATGAACGCACTTAGAAACAAAGTACAGTTGATTGGAAACCTGGGGCAAGACCCTGAAATTGTTAACCTTGATAATGGTGGTAAAT
>NZ_CAMYIP010000088.1 GCF_947258525.1 uncultured Eudoraea sp. | reverse complement strand
CCGCCGACATATACGACTTCGGTTTACACCAAGGAAGAAACAGAGAGATCCGGATTTTTTAAATGGTTTTGGGGCGAGCGCTATCGAGACGTTTTTAGCAAGGAGATCACCGTACCTACCGTTAAATTAGATACGATGTTTGGTGGGTTAACCCCGATAAGAAGGGGAGGAGGCCACCAATCTAACTCCTTGCGCCTGGTAAACCCGGAAGGCAAAGAGTATGTGATGCGGGCTATTCGGAAAAATGCCGTGCAATATATTCAGTCAGTGGCATTTAAAGAACAGTTTGTACGAGATGAATTCACGGATACAGATACAGAGGATATTGTGATGGATTTCTTTACGGCTTCACATCCCTATGCCTTTTTAGCCATTGGCGAACTATCGGATGCTGTAGGCATATACCATACGAATCCTAAGTTATACTATGTTCCAAAGCAGAATGCTATCGGGCAATACAATGATGAATACGGGGATGAACTTTATATGATCGAAGAGCGAGCCGCGGATGGCCATGGGGACAATTATTCTTTTGGCTATTCAGATAAGCTCATCAGTACACATGATATGATCGATATGTTGCGAAAAGATGAAGATCATATCGTGGATCAGAAAATGTATGTACGGGCCAGACTATTCGATATGTTATTAGGGGATTGGGACCGGCATTTTGATCAATGGCGATGGGCAACTTTTAAGGAAGACGGCAAGACTATATACAGGCCGGTACCTCGCGACAGAGACCAGGCTTTTGCCTTGATGGATGATGGTTTTGCAACCGGACTGGCAACTACATTGGTGCCTCCAATTCGACTCATCAATTCCTATGAAGAGGAATTAAAAAGTCCGAAATGGATGAATTTGGAGCCCTTCCCACTGGATATGGCATTTATGACCCAAATGGATCGGAAAACCTGGTGGGATGAAGCCCAGTTCATACAATCTAAAATTACCGATGATGTGATCGAAAAGGCGTTCTCACATCTGCCCGAAGAAGTTCAGGATCAATATGTGCTATCCATCAAAGAGACATTAAAAGGACGGAGAGGGAATCTAACGACCATCGCCGAAGAGTACTTCCATATTATCAATAAGTATGGAGTGATAACAGGAACAGATAAAGATGACTGGTTCGAAATAGAGAGAATGTCGAAAGGACAAACCAAAGTATCAGCCTTCCGTATCAAAGGAGGCGAGAAAGCGGACCTGTTGCATGAACGAACTTATGAAAGAAGTGAAACAAAAGAGATCTGGCTATATGGTCTGGACGATAAAGATTATTTTTTGGTAAAAGGTAAAGGATCTAACCTTATCAAATTACGTATCATAGGCGGCTTAAATAATGATCAGTATGATATTCAGAATGGGAACAAAGTACATGTCTATGATTTCAAGAGCAAAAACAACACCTTGCTCACCGGGAAAGGGCGTAATCATATCAGAGATGATTACGACACAAACAACTATGATTACAAACGACCGAAATACAACTCCAATGTACTGATCCCTACTTTTGGGGGCAATCCGGATGATGGTTTAAAGTTCGGTCTGGCAAATACATTGACAGTAAACGGATTTGAGCGAAATCCTTTTACCTCAAAACATGTCTTTGCGGCTAACTACTTCTCATCTACCCAAGGATTTGACCTGGGCTATGAAGGAGAATTTGCCAATGTGATCGGGGAATGGAACCTCACCCTTAATGGCAAATTCACGAGTCCGAATTTCGCCATTAATTTCTTTGGATTTGGGAATTCTACACCTAATCCGGAAGCAGATAATGATGAGTTGTTTGACCTGGATTACAATCGCGTAAAATTGGGAACAGTTAGTGGTGGTTTAGGCCTGATATCCAGGGGCAAAGTCAATGGAGAGTTCCGGATCGGCGTAGATTATGAATCTATCGAACTGGACGAGACCGAGGATCGGTTCATCAATATATTTGCCGCGAGCATACCACAGGATAAAAGGAATAATTTTGTGAGGGCAGAAACTTCCTATTTATATGAGCAATATGACGAACCCGCTTTTCCGACACTGGGGATGCAATTCCTGATCCGCGCAGGTTATGTGGCAAATGTTGATAATGATAATACCTTTACGTATTTGGTCCCGTCCCTGGCATTCAACTATAAACTAGGGCCATCAGGGCAGTTGGTATTTGCCACCAAATCCAAGGCCCATATCAATTTTGGGGAAGAGTTTGAATTCTACCAGGCAGCGAGTGTCGGCGGGAATGATGGCTTACGGGGGTACAGAAATCAACGCTTTACGGGTAAAACCTCTTTTTATCAGACTTCGGACCTACGCTTGAATTTCAATCGATATAAAACCAGTATTGTACCCGTTGAATTGGGGATCTTTGCCGGATTCGATATCGGTAGGGTCTGGGTGGATAATGATCTTGTCTTGAATCCAGGTGAAAACATGGACGACTGGAACACATCGGTCGGCGGCGGATTTTTCGTGAATGGGGCCGACTTTATGACCGCCAATTTCGGTGCATTTGATTCAGACGATGGTATCCGGATCTACTTTGGATTTGGCTTTGGGTTTTAGTCGGGAATGATACGATACGTGCTATTATGCTCCATGCTTTTGCTTTCATGTGGCGAAAAATTTTCAGAAAACGATAAAAGCGTGAGGCCGCCAAAAGGAATGGTCTATATCCCTGCAGGAGAATTTTTGATGGGCGGCAGGGGAGAACTGGCATTGCCACGCGAGTTTCCAAAACACCCTGTTCAGGTAGATGCATTTTTTATGGATACAACAGAGGTAACCAACGGACAATTCTCAGAATTTATTTCGGCAACGAATTATATCACAATAGCGGAAAGACT
>NZ_CAMYIP010000087.1 GCF_947258525.1 uncultured Eudoraea sp. | reverse complement strand
CTGTAAGTCAGCAATTTGTGCTTGCTGCTCTAACAACCCTATTTCATCTTCTTTCTTTTCAAGGTCAAATTCAAATTGGAGCCCTCGGATCTTATCATCGGTTTCTAGATTAAATAGAGAATCTTTCTTGGCAATTAATTGGGTTTGATATTTAAAAGCATTGATATAGTCACCCTGATCTGCGTATACCTGAGAAAGGCCCTTATAAATATCCTTAAGTTCAAATTTAATTTCCATTGCATTGGCTAGTGATTCAGCTTCCTGAAATGCCTTTAAAGCCTTTGGAAAGTTATTGTTCTGGTAAACCTTTCCAAGTTCAATCAGGGCTTGAACCATATACAGTTGTTGATTGGTCTCTTTAGCATTTTGGTAGGCCTGATCCAGGAAAGCAATAGCCTTTTGTTTATCACCCATTTTAAATTCCACTATACCCAATTTTGTAAGATTGTTAGAATAATCTGCGGTATTACGGGTCAATTGTAATGCATCCTGATAGTATTGCAAAGCATCTTCGTATTTCCCCTGCAGAAGGTATATTTCACCTATACCCATCGAGAAAGAGGTAGTAATTTGGGGATCATCTAAAGCAGGTAAAAACTTTGGGATGCGATTAAAGTATTCCAGAGCCTTGTCATAGTCTTTGGGGGTATCCCCATAGACGCCTCCAATATTTAACAAGGCTGAAGTAATCCTCAGGGTATCCTGTATTTTTTGAGCTATGCTTAAAGATCTCAGATAAAAATCAATCGCCTTGGTATTACTTCCCTGGCTATAGTATACGGCCCCTAAATTATTTGCCATGTTCGATATACCCTGTGGATCCTCAATGGTTTCAAATATTTCAAGAGATTTTGTCCAGTGTTCGAGAACTTGTATGTAATCTCCCTGATAGTAATAGGCCATCCCTATATTCTTTTCCGCATAAGCCTTCCCTCTTAAATAGCCTAACTCATCAGCAAGTGAACTGGCTTCTCTAGAAATTTTTAGCGAACCTGAAATATCCTCATTTTGAAGGATTGCCACACTTAAGGCATTCAGAATGATTACCTGAGTAGTATCCTGAGAACCCTCTTTAACTAACCTTTTAAGGCTGTCTATTTCAGATATTTGGGATATAAGGGGACCTGCCTTAAATAATAAGGCACATAATAGGGTAATACAGAATTTTTTATTTGCCAATAAACTCATATAGCTTCCTATAATTAGTCTTTTACCACCGTATAAACGTGCACATCGTCCTTGGTAGTGATCCTTATAAAATACATTCCCTCTGGATAGCCGGCCATATTTATCTCATGAGTAATTGGGCCATTTCTGCCATCTAAGGTGGTGTTAAGATATAAAATCCCATAGAAATCAAAGATATCCAGGGTAACCACCTCCGAAACATTCTGATCAATGTACAACAGTCCGCTCACCGGATTGGGGTACAACACGAAAGATATGCTTGTGCCAGCAATGCCCGAATCACATTTATTGGAATTGGCATTGGCACTGGAAGTCGTAGAACTTTTGTGTGTACTGTTCCTGCTGGTGAGCTCCCATTTCAGGATTTTCCCGTCACTGCCATCAAATCGTATTTGGAAGATGCCTTCACCTGGCAAGAAAATAAAAGGTAGCTCCCCCAGATATGGGGCGGTGCCGGTTAATTGGTTTTCCGGCCCTACGGCAATATAAATGGTCTCATCATTTGGATTCTCATAACGGTAATTGGCAATATAAAATAAGCCGTCCGGATCACTGAAATTTTCTTCCACACAGTCCAGGTAGGTTCTAATTTTACGGAGGTTATTGCCGGTTGGGTTTACATACAATACCCCGAACTGGCTATCATCTTCAGATATCGTGTAATTCTGTGGCTCCTCGATCCTGATAAAATAGACACCTGAAGCACCCTCGGTATATTCCACTCCATTAGCATCTTCAAAAATATACGAAATACCCTCTGGGAAAACATCGTCCTGCGTTTCATCATACTTATATCCCTCAATGGTAGTACTTATCAGAGAAGTGTCTATGATTGACCCCTGATCTATGATCAGATCTCCCGTTTCAACCGTTAAGGTGGCAGGATTAACCATTATGGTGCTGGAATCATATGTTATATTGAAATTAGCTCCGATGGGTGCAAAATAGGCGCCTGGATATGAATAATGCACTTCCGGCTCCGGTGTTACATCTAGCCCTGTGATAAGGTTTAAAGAATAGAATGTGGACACACTGCCTCCGGTTTCCGAATCATCATCAGCATTTAAGAGCGCAAATACCCGAGAATAATCGTTCCCATCATCTCCAACACCCAGATCGCCTTCATTTACGACGGCGACAAAACGGTTTTCAAAAGCTACTTCCCCAGTTAACAAATCTTCCCCATTTACAACTGCTACGAAGCGATTTACCACGGCGACAAAACGGTTTTCAAAATAATTGGCGAAATCTTCTACTTCCACGTCTATCAGGTCCATTTCGTTCACAACGGCTACAAATCTATTGCTGATGGTATTTTCAGTAGCCATCCAACTTCCGCCATCCAGGAGGTCCAATAGATTTTCTCCGTTGACAACGGCCACAAAACGGTTTATTAGTGCCAATGTATTATCTTTAAAAAATGTTGTATTGTGTGCTTCCGAAATATTGGCCAGGAAATCTGTATTATTTGATATTCCTGTTGTATCATAGTTATAATTCAAATCCAGAATAATGGCCTCCCCGTAAGTTGTTACAACCGGTTCGGGAATTATGGTAAGATCCTTTTTAGCAACCGAAAGAGAACCGTTTTTAAAAGTTACTATATACTCCGGGAGTTCAGTGACCTTTGTTGTACTGCAGTTTGCCGTGCCATCA
>NZ_CAMYIP010000086.1 GCF_947258525.1 uncultured Eudoraea sp. | reverse complement strand
AAAGATTCCGGCAACAGCCCTGACAATCCGGTTTTTCATAATAATTATCTTTTAAATTGATCTTTCTATAGGAACTACAATCGCCTTAATGGGGTTGTTAGTTACCAAATTTTCATTAAACACCTCTATTAAGCTAAATAGGACATCTATTTTTTCATCTGTGGTAAAAGAGAAAAACATGCTTCAGTATGAATATACTCGTGAGGCTCTTAAAAATGGATTAGTACTGGAGGAGAAATTTGGAACAAACCCTTATAAATTTGGATTACAGGGAGCTACAGATAGCCATACCTCATTGACCACATCTGAGGAAAATAATTTCTTTGGAAAACATACTGGTTACGAACCTTCTCCGGAAAGAATGACACACCCCTTTATGAAAAATGAAAATGGGGAAATAGTAGGTTGGTCCCAGCTTGCTGCAGGTATTACCGGGGTTTGGGCCAAGGATAATACCCGTGAGTCTATCTGGGATGCTATGCACCGCAAAGAAGTTTATGCCACTACCGGTCCACGCATGATGGTTCGCTTTTTTGGCGGCTGGGAATATACCGAAGAAGACATACAAAGCAGGGAACCGGCTTTCGCAGGATATGCCAAAGGAGTTCCTATGGGAGGTGATCTGGTAAATGCACCTTCCGGCAAATCACCAAGTTTTATGGTCTATGCTATACGGGATGCTATTGGGGCCAACCTGGACCGTATACAGATCATTAAAGGATGGCTTGACGCCGATGGTAAAACCCATGAAAAAGTTTACGATGTGGCCTGGTCCGGGGATCGTAAACCGGGAAAAGATGGTAAGGTTCCTGCGGTAGGAAATACAGTAGATATTGTTACGGCAAGCTGGACTAATACAATTGGGGCTTCTGAACTGGCTACTGTTTGGATTGACCCGGATTTTGACCCATCTGAGAGGGCATTCTATTATGTCAGAGTAATGGAAATTCCAACTCCCCCCTGGTATTTATATGATGCCTTCCGCTTTGGGAAAGAGATACCTGAGGGTGCCCCAACCAGTCAGCAGGAACGAGCTTACACCAGCCCAATATGGTATACACCCAGTTAAATTGAAAAGAACTTAAAAAAGGCGCCGTATTTGGTGCCTTTTTTTGTCATTTTAACTTCACTAAAAAAAACCCTGCCAAAATTATTTAGCAGGGTCAACTCAATCTATTTCAAAACGAAGATTACTGCGTTAGTCGTCTTGTTTAGATAAATAACAGGTGGGTACCTTCTTCATTGGCTCTGCCATAAAAGTCCCCAATAGTCAATATACCATCCAGCTCATCAATAAGATCTTCTCTTTCCAGGTGGAACATATCTATAGCCAGTTTACAACCCCATAGCTTACAACCTGAGTCTGATAAAATTTCCAGGAACTCACTGACGGGAGGCATATCTAATTTCTCCATTTCATTCTTCATCATTTTAGTAGCCAATGCCTCTACTCCTGGTAAACCCCCTAACATAGTTGGCATATGCAAAGCAGGGTTACCTACGGTAGCTGTATGCAAATGTTCTAATTTCTTCTTTTGAATTGCTTCCAGTCCAAAAAATGTGAAAAATATTTCCGATTCAATACCTTCCATCCTTGCACCATTCGCCATAACAAATGCTGCATATGCATTTTCCAAAGTACCTTTGGAAAGAATAAAAAGCATCTTTTTTACTTTAGTTTCATCCTTCTTTTGTGCTTGAGTTGCACCCATTTCTTTTACTTTAGTTTCGCTCATCTCAATATTTTTATGATTTTACTAATTTCTTAGAATATCTTTTAATTCGTTAAATACAACTTTTGGGTTTAGGAATCCCTGCTATTAATGTGGATTTTTTAAGAGGTCCACCCGGAAACAGGCTATAGAATTCCTTAATGTTTATGACACCACTCTTCTTAATACCCCTTATTGATAGTGGTTCATCTTTAAGATGCTTGTCTTGCAAGTATCCTATAACTTCCCAATGCCTTTCCGTCATAGGAATACACT
The DNA here is from genome assembly GCF_947258525.1 of uncultured Eudoraea sp. GTDB lineage: Bacteria > Bacteroidota > Bacteroidia > Flavobacteriales > Flavobacteriaceae > Eudoraea. The sequence goes on along the minus strand of NZ_CAMYIP010000086.1, from coordinate 859 downwards.
GTTCTTCTGCAATACAAACACAAACTTCTCTATCCCATTGTTTAAAATCAAGAAGATAGCCTTCTTCATTTACTTCAATTTCCCGATCTGCTATTATTTTTTTCATGTTTTTTAATTTAGATTTATCTATTTAACTTTTTCTAATTGTTTCCCTTTTTCGGACATTTGTGGATCAACAAATGGTATAGGCACTCCTTTTAAAAGCATGTTCCAATATATCCATCGGAAGGCAAGTTTGCCCATATGATTCATTCTGCTCTCTTTTAAAAGTCTTAATGGCCCTACACCGGGGAACGGAAATGTACCTTCAACCGGTTCTGTTGTGTAGTTAAAATCAATTAATAAGGCTTTGCCTCCTCCTGTTTCAATGAAACAATTGGCATGACCATCAAACTCCTCTTTTAATTCCTCACCATTTATATAGTGCAAAATGTTATCCGTTAGAATTTCAGCTTCAAAATGAGCCACAGAACCAGCCTTAGATGCAGGTATATTGGTTGCATCACCTATGGCAAATATATTCTCATGATCTGTGGACTGTAAGGTCGCTTTATTGGTAGGAATATAATTTAGATCATCCCCTAAACCAGAACGTTCCAGTAAAGGATCACCCATATTGGTAGGAACTGTAACTAAAAGATCATATTCTACCTCTGTATCCGCATAATCTATGATCTTATTATTCTCGTAATCTACTCGTTCTATATTAAAATCGGTAACTTCTTTAATATTCTTCTCTTCTAATAAATAATGAAGGGCTTCCGTAGCGCGTGGTTTAGTAAAAGCTCCATCAAGTGGTGTTACAAAGGTTATATCTACCTTATCCCTCATCCCTTTGTTTTTAAAATAGGAATCTGCC
>NZ_CAMYIP010000085.1 GCF_947258525.1 uncultured Eudoraea sp. | reverse complement strand
CCTCTCCAATTCCAGGGATGATAAACTTCATTAAACGGTATCATTTTAGCCGGTCCTGTGAATAGGTCCCAATTCAAGGTATCAGGTACCCAATCTCCTCTTTCCGGGGTGTTCAATCCCTGAGGCCAAATTGGTCGATCAGTAAATGATTCAACCCTTGTTACATCACCTATTGCTCCGCTCCAAAGTATCTCACAGGTTTCCGCAACACCGGCTCCAGAAGCTCCCTGGTTACCCATTTGGGTAGCAACATTGTACTTTTTCGCTAATTTCGTCAACAACCTGGATTCATAAACCGAGTGCGTCAATGGTTTTTGAAGATAAACATGTTTACCCATGGTCATGGCCTGGGCAGCAACAATGGCATGCGTATGATCAGCAGTAGCAATAACGACTGCATCTATTTCATCACCCATTTCTTCATACATCTTCCGAAAATCCCAATACTTTTTAGCGTTTGGATATCTATCAAAAGCGCCTTTAGCATACTTCCAATCAACATCACAAAGACCTACAATATTTTGTGATTCTAAATTCTTTAAATTGGCAAGCCCCATGCCTCCGACACCTACACCGGCAATATTCAATTTATCACTAGGAGCTACATGCCCCAATCCGCTGACGGCATATGACGGTACTATAGTGAACGCTGCGGAAGCGGTCAAAGTTCTGCCCACAAATCCTCGGCGCGTTATGGTGTTCTCTTTTTTAGCCTTACTCATACTGTATTACTTTAAAATTGGTTAATAAAATAGTTATTCAGTAGTCAAAAACCGTTCATAACAGTATCGTGCGATTCCCAACCAAAATATTCCATTTAAAAATATAATATAAGTCAATTTAATGACTTAAAATAACAATTACTAAAAGTACACATTTTTGTTAAAAATTAGTGGTATAAATTTATCAAAAATCAATAGTATATAACCTTAAGAAATTATCTCATCGATGAGACCTACGGAGTTTAAGGCAATACAAAAACGGTATGTGGTCAAAAAAAGAATCACATTTTTTTTACATTGAAAATGAATCTAATTAACTTTCATCATTATTAATCTTGAACCACATGATACCCTGTTTTTGCAATGAATACATATAAAGTCATAGGATTAATGTCTGGCACCTCTCTGGATGGACTTGATCTGGCATACTGCCATATCTGGAAGAAGTATGATCAATGGAAATTTGAAATTAAGGAAACGCGGGCCATTAGCTATGATAAGGATATACGGGCCCACTTGAAAAATTCAATTGAACTGCCAGCAGATGAACTACTTATTTTTCATAATACATATGGTAGTTGGCTGGGACAACAGGCAAGGGAATTTATCAGAGAAAAAGGTCTTGATGTAGACATTATAGCCAGTCATGGCCATACAACCCACCACCAACCGGCAAAGGGCTTAACGTTACAGATAGGATCGGGACAGCATCTGGCAAATGTCAGTGGCTATAAAACCGTCTGTGACTTTAGAACTAATGATGTTGCTCTTGGTGGAGAAGGAGCTCCTCTTGTGCCTATAGGGGATCGCCTTTTTTTTGGCAACTATGATTTCTGCCTGAACCTTGGAGGAATTTCCAATGTATCCTTTGAACACCAGGGTAAGCGTATAGCCTATGATATTGGATTAGCTAATATGATATTAAACTATTTAACCCAAAAAATTGGACTAAGCTATGACAATAATGGAACTCTGGCCAGTAAGGGTGTCATAAATATGAATATGCTGAAACAATTAAACCAGCTATCTTATTATGAGTTGCCATTTCCAAAATCAACAGGTTATGAATGGTTTTTGAAAAAAGTCGTTCCTATCGTAAACGCTACCAAGGATACCACAGATAACCTATTGCATACGGCAGTTCATCATATTTGTGAGCAGGTTGCATTGCAAGTAAAAAGGTACGCAACAAAAGATCAAAGTACTATTCTTGTTACGGGTGGAGGTGCTTTAAACCAATTTATGATGGAAGTACTACAGTCGAATCTCGAACCGATGGTAAGTCTTGTTATTCCGGAAAAGAAACTAATAGAATACAAGGAAGCCCTGGTCTTTGCCCTAATGGGGGTATTGCGTATTGAAAAAGAAGTTAATATCCTAAAAACCGTTACGGGAGCCTCTAAAGACTCATCAAGCGGAGTAGTTTATTTACCTGCTTAACCTTGGACCAGGTCTCCAATTCTAAAACTACAATGGAATATTTCCGTGCTTTCTTTTTGGTACCCCCACCTCTTTGTTCTCCAACATACTAAAAGCTTTGATAAGTTTTCTTCTTGTATTTTTAGGTAAAATTACTTCATCGATAAAACCTCTTCTGGCAGCCCTGAATGGATTGGCAAATTTTTCTGCATATTCCGCTTCTTTTTCCGCCAGCTTTTTAGCAGGATCCTTTGCGCTCGAAATTTCTTTCCTGAAAATGATCTCACTTGCTCCTTTGGCTCCCATCACAGCAATCTCTGCCGTAGGCCACGCAAAGTTAAAGTCGGCACCAATATGCTTGGAATTCATTACATCATAAGCGCCACCATAAGCTTTTCTGGTAATAACCGTTATCCTTGGAACAGTTGCTTCACTAAAGGCAAACAACAGTTTGGCTCCATGAACGATTATACCGTTCCATTCCTGATCTGTACCAGGTAAAAATCCCGGAACATCTTCCAATACCAATAATGGAATATTGAAACTATCACAAAATCTCACAAATCTGGCTGCTTTGACCGAAGTTTGTGTTCCTAATACACCAGCCAGAAACATGGGTTGGTTGGCAATTATACCAATACTTCTACCTGCCAGTCTAGCAAAACCTACAATGATGTTTTCGGCATAATTCTCATGAATCTCATAAAAGGAATCTTTGTCAATAATACCGTTAATAACATCATGCATGTCATAAGGCTTATTCGTATTATCAGGAATAATATCTGTAAGCTCATCACGTATCTCATCCCCTAACTCATAGGGTAAAGAGGCAGGTTTTTCGCGGTTGCTCTGAGGCAAATAACTCAGTAATTTCTTAACATCTTCCAGACAAATCACATCATTAGCAGAAGTCTTATGGGCAACCCCGGATTTAGTTGAATGCGTGCTAGCACCACCCAGTTCCTCAAAAGTAACTTCTTCATTAGTAACAGTTTTTACCACATTTGGGCCGGTTACGAACATATAACTGGTTTGCTCTACCATTAAAGTAAAATCTGTCATGGCAGGAGAATAAACTGCACCTCCCGCGCAAGGCCCCATTATGGCTGATATCTGCGGTATAACACCCGAAGCCTGAACATTTCTATAAAAAATATCTGCATATCCCCCTAAAGATTTTACCCCTTCCTGTATTCGGGCGCCACCTGAGTCGTTTAGACCTATAACGGGAGCTCCAACTTTTACGGCAAGATCCATTACCTTGCAAATTTTCTCTGCATGGGTTTCAGATAAAGCACCTCCAAATACAGTAAAATCCTGTGCGTAAACATAGACCAATCTCCCGTTGATAGTTCCGTAACCGGTTACCACACCATCACCAAAGTAAATTTCTTTATCCATCCCAAAGTCTGTTGTTCGGTGGGTGACCAAAATACCCATCTCTTCAAATGAACCCTCGTCCAATAAATAACTTAACCTTTCGCGAGCCGTTAATTTCTGCTTTTGATGCTGTTTATCTATTCGTTTTTGTCCCCCACCCATATATGCAAGAGATATTCTTTCTTTTAATTTTTCTACTTTAGGGTCCATATGTTAGTTTATTGGTAATCTTAATAATTTCTGATCCTGCAAATATTGTTTAACAGCTAATACAGCAGCTATTTTAGCCTCTTCTTCTGCCTTTTTATTCAAAACTTCGGGAGAATAATAGTTCTTAACAAAATGAGTGTCGAAATTTCCGGATCTAAAGGCTTCATGTTCAAAAACAAATTTTCCAAAAGGAAGGGTTGTCTGTACTCCTTCTATATGATAATTTTCTATGGCCTTGAGCATTATTTGAATGGCTTCATCTCTATCCTTGCCATAAGAGATTAACTTAGACAACATTGGATCATAATAGATAGGAACTTCCATTCCTTCTTCAAAGCCGTTATCCACCCGAACACCTTTTCCCGAGGGCAACCTGTAAGTTTCCAAAGTTCCTACACTGGGCAGAAAATCGTTAAGCGGGTCTTCAGCGTATACCCTGAGTTCTAAAGCATGGCCATTTATACTCAAATCCTCTTGCTTAATTGCCATGGCTTCTCCTCTTGCGATCTTTATCTGTAACTCTACAAGATCTACACCGGAAATCAATTCTGTAACAGGGTGTTCAACCTGAAGACGGGTATTCATCTCCAGAAAATAGAATTTATGATCAGCATCCATCAGGAATTCTACTGTTCCCGCTCCCAGATAATCACAAGCCTTTGCAACTTTGGTAGCCGCAATACCCATTTCTTCTCTTAATTCTGGGGTTAGTATGGAAGAAGGGGCTTCTTCTACCACTTTTTGGTGCCTTCTTTGAATGCTGCATTCGCGTTCAAAAAAATAGAGGATATTTCCATGGCTGTCTGCCATGACCTGAATCTCAATATGCCTTGGTGATGTTACATATTTTTCAATAAAAACAGACCCATCACCAAATGCAGAGGTGGCTTCGCTAATAGCTCTATTCATCTGTGATTCCAGATCCTTCTCTTCCTCAACTATTCTCATCCCTTTACCTCCTCCTCCTGCCGAAGCTTTTATTAAAATTGGGAATCCTATTTCTTTGGCAATTACCTTAGCTTTCTTAATGTCAGTAATGGCCTCATCTATGCCGGGGACCATAGGAATATTATAATTCTTAACCGCATCTTTGGCAGCCAGTTTACTGCCCATTATGCGTATTGCTTTAGATTTCGGGCCTATAAATATTAAATTATTTTTTTCTACCTCTTCAGCAAAATCGGCATTTTCACTCAAGAACCCATACCCGGGATGAATCCCGTCTACATTCAACTTCTTTGCTACTTCTATAATCTTTGATCCCAGCAAATATGATTGATTAGACGGAGCCTCACCAATGCACACCGCCTCATCTGCAAACTTTACATGAGGTGCATTTCGGTCTGCTTTAGAATAGACAGCCACTGTTTTAATACCCATTTTCTGCGCTGTTTGCATTACGCGGATGGCTATCTCACCTCTATTTGCAATTAATATTTTTTTCATAGTAAATTACTTATTCAAATTCAATCAATAATTGGTTTTTATCAACAGCATCACTTTTCTTAACAGAAATATTTTTAATAATCCCATCTCTGGGTGAGGTAATCACATTCTCCATTTTCATAGCTTCCAATATTAATAAAGGATCATCCTCATTCACAGCCTGTCCAATTCTAACGTGTATGTCTAAAATAAGGCCGGGCATTGGCGCCGATATAGAATCAATATCCCTGGAAGAAGAAAGTGCAAAACCCATATCGCTAATCAAAAAGTCCAGGCTGTCTGAAATATCAACTTCATAAGAACTATTATTAATCTTAACCTTATACTTTTTACGATAAAAGTCTTTCTCTATAACCTCAGTCATAAAAGACTTATTTTCCTTTAATATATGATATGAATCAGGTGAGGTTTGTATGGCGTCAATTTTCGAGATGTCATCGCTGTTTATCTCAAACTCATGTGTATTGTCTACGACAACCTTAAACGAATTATTCATAGATTTTTTAGTTAGAACTAGTTAAAATGGTTTACTTGGAAAAGATTATTAAGGTATTGAAATTTTATGATTTCCATTAAAAAAATGGCATTAAATTTTAGGTTAATTGTAATTGAAAATCCGTACTCCCAAAGCCCAATACATTAAGCCTTAGTTGCTATCTGAAATAGCTCAATTAAGGCCAAACTCTAAATTTATTTTTACAAATTTATTTCTTAAACATTATCCGGAATATGAATATTGTCATGTTTTAAACAAATATGTTATTGTAATTATGCAGTTAGAAAAGTAAGACGGTTGACTGGATAAATATCATCCCAAATCTGTATTTTTGATACAAATCAAATCAATATGTTAATAATCGGTATTGGGGGAGGAACCGGATGTGGCAAAACCACCGTTGTTAATCAAATTATTAATGAACTTCCTAATGAAGAAGTTGGTGTAATATCTCAGGATTCCTATTACAATGACTTGTCACACTTAAGTTTTGAAGAGCGTTCTAAAATTAATTTTGATCATCCCCGGGCAATTGACTTTGAACTTTTAGCTGAACATCTGAATATATTAAGGCGGGGAGAACCTATTGATCAACCGGTGTACTCTTTCCCCAAACACAACAGAACGAATGATACAATAAGAACGCATCCTAGAAAAGTCATGATAATTGAGGGGATTTTAATTATGACTAACCCTCTGATAAGGGATATGTTCGATATCAAGATTTATGTTCATGCCGATTCTGATGAACGCCTTATTCGGAGACTCAAACGCGATATTAATGAAAGAGGAAGAGACATCTCGGAAGTATTAAGCAGATATCAGACCACTTTAAAACCTATGCACGATCAGTTCATAGAACCGACTAAGGAATACGCAGATATAATTATTCCAAATAATAAATACAACACGGTAGCCGTAGATATAGTGCGCACCATTATTATTGAAAAATTAAGCTAATGGGATTCAAAGCTATCAGAAAAAAGAAATGGTTTGGGATATTAACAAATATCTATGTACTGGTACTTACTGCATTTGTCATTTGGATGGCTTTTTTTGATACTAACTCGTTGCTTATTCATTTGGAATTGAGGAAAGAGATAAAAAAATTGGAAAAGACACAGGAATTCCTGAAGAAGGAAATAGCCAAGGATAAAGAAATTATTAAACAACTCTCAGACCCTAAAGAATTAGAAAAATTTGCTCGGGAAAACTATTATCTTAAAAAAAAGAACGAAGAAATTTACTTGATTGAATATGAGGATAGTATAAAACAAAAAGAAGATGATTAAAGAAAAATTGTTCGCCGATTTCCCTGCAGTTTCGGCAAAAGCATGGAAACAAAAAATACAGGCAGATTTAAAAGGTGCGGATTATAACGATACCCTGATATGGGAATCACCGGAGGGGATAAAAGTAAAACCTTTTTACACAGCTGATGATTTGGGTGAAAACTTTATGAATACCAGTTCTTCAGTTTCTAGCTGGTTAGTTGGACAACATATTTTGGTTACAGATAGCATAGAAGCAAATCAAAAGGCAATAAAGTCCTTAAAAAGCGGAGCTGAAAGTTTAATATTTACCTTAACTACATCTGATCTAAAACCGCAAGAGATCTTGAAGGATATTGATATCAATTCAATCTCAATGCACTTCCAATTTCAATTTCTATCTGTTGCATATATCAAAGATCTTCTCTCATGTACAGATAGCGCCAAAGGGAATATTTATTTTCATATTGATATTTTGGGTAATTTTTGCCGAACCGGAAATTGGTTTACCGATTTTAAATCAGACCATGCTGCTCTCAAAGAAATTTTGAAAGAGTCTGCAAACACTCCAACATTGAGTATTGATGTTTCGCTTTATCAGAATGCCGGAGCAAACAGAACCCAACAATTGGCTTACGCAATGGGTCATGCGAGTGAATATCTTAACTTTTTGAATGAGGAAAAACTATTACATCCAGATTTGAAAGTTAGCTTTAAAATGGCGGTAGATGGAAATTACTTTTTTGAGATTGCTAAATTAAGAGCATTACGAATGCTCTGGAAAACAATTGCAGCTGAATTTGGGATTTCTGCGGATTGTCATATTTTGGCTTGCCCCACCAGTCGAAACAAGACAATATACGATTACAACGTAAATCTACTAAGAACTACAACAGAGTGCATGTCTGCAATTTTGGGCGGGGCTGATACAGTTTATAATTTGTCCTATGATGCAGTGTATCATAAAGACAATGAATTTGGAGAGAGAATAGCACGAAATCAATTACTGATTTTGAAAGGAGAGAGCTATTTTGACAAAACTTCGAATCCTTCAGATGGAACATATTATATAGAGGTACTTTCGCAACAACTGGCAGAGAACGCGTTGCATATCTTCAAACAAATAGAGCAAGGTGATGGTTTTTTAAAACAGCTAAAAGCTCACAACATCCAAAGAAAAATCAAGGAAAGCGCTCTAAAGCAACAAATTAGTTATGATTCCGGAGACGAGGTATTAGTTGGTAGCAACAAATATCTTAACGAAATGGATAAAATGAAGCAGGAATTGGAAAAAAATCCTTTTAAGAAAAATAATTTAAGAAAAACCATTATTGAACCAATAATGGAAACTCGTCTGTCAGAATCGTCAGAAAAAATAAGATTGGATCATGAGTAGAAAAGAGCTTCAACACTTAGTTATAAACCCTGTTAATCTTAAAGGGCAAAAAGAATCAAAAACACCAGATTTTATAACTGCTGAAGATATTCCGGTAAAATCCTTTTTATCGAAAAATGATATTGCGCATTTAGAGCATCTCAATTTTGCCGCCGGAATTGCACCAAATTTGCGCGGTCCATATTCAACTATGTATGTCCGAAGACCCTGGACAATAAGACAGTATGCAGGTTTCTCTACAGCCCACGAAAGCAATGCTTTTTACAGGCGCAATCTGGCCGCAGGTCAAAAAGGTCTTTCTGTTGCTTTTGACCTACCTACACACAGAGGCTATGACAGCGATCACGAACGAGTGGTAGGAGATGTAGGTAAAGCCGGTGTAGCAATTGATTCTATTGAGGATATGAAAATATTATTCGACGGTATTCCATTGGATAAGATGTCTGTGTCAATGACTATGAATGGTGCAGTATTGCCTATTATGGCTTTTTATGTAGTTGCTGCCGAAGAACAGGGAGTAACTCCTCAGCAGCTCGCAGGAACCATTCAAAACGATATTCTGAAAGAGTTTATGGTTAGAAATACCTATATCTACCCCCCTACTCCTTCTATGCAGATAATTGCGGATATTTTTGAATTTACCAGTCAAAATATGCCCAGATTTAACAGTATTAGTATTTCAGGCTATCATATGCAGGAAGCCGGAGCTACTGCAGATATTGAGCTTGCTTATACTCTTGCGGATGGACTGGAATATATTAGAACTGGTTTGAAATCAGGCCTGGACATTGATCAGTTTGCTCCAAGGCTTTCATTTTTTTGGGCAATTGGAATGAATCATTTTATGGAAATTGCTAAAATGAGGGCGGGAAGAATGCTGTGGGCTAAACTTGTTAAACAATTCAATCCAAAAAATCAGAAATCATTGGCACTAAGAACTCATTGTCAGACCAGTGGTTGGAGCCTTACCGAGCAAGATCCCTTCAACAATGTTGCAAGAACCACCATTGAGGCGTTAGCGGCTGCTCTTGGAGGAACTCAAAGCCTTCATACCAATGCCCTGGATGAAGCTATTGCCTTACCAACAGATTTTTCTGCACGCATTGCCAGAAACACCCAAATATATCTTCAGGAAGAAACAAAAATTACCAAAACAGTCGATCCATGGGCGGGCAGCTATTATGTAGAATATTTAACAGATGAAATAGCAAAAAAAGCCTGGGATCTTATTCAGGAAGTAGAAGAGCATGGCGGAATGACCAAAGCAATTGAAGCCGGTATCCCCAAAATGCGCATAGAACAAGCTGCCGCAAAAAAACAGGCTCGTATAGATAGTGGCCAGGATATTATTGTGGGGGTTAACAAATATCAATTGGAAGAAGAAGATGAACTACAGATTCTGGAGGTAGATAATGCAGAAGTTAGAAGACAACAAATAGAACGATTAGAAAAATTAAAAAAAGAGAGAGATAATAAAGAAGTACAGCGTATCCTTCAAAAAATAACACAAGCGGCAAAAGATAAATCAGAGGGAAAATCTGTTCAGGATGAAAACAATTTGTTAGCTTTAGCAATAGAAGCCGCCAGGGCCAAAGCAACTTTAGGTGAGATAAGTGATGCTCTGGAAGTTGCTTTTGGAAGATACAAAGCAAAAATTCAATCGTTTACAGGAGTGTACGCCAAAGAAATTAAGGACGACGAAAGTTTTAAAAAGGCCAGGGAATTGGCAGATGAATTTGCAGTACAGGAAGGCCGAAGGCCCCGGATAATGGTTGCAAAAATGGGGCAGGACGGGCATGATCGCGGTGCGAAAGTTGTGGCTACAGGATATGCCGATCTCGGGTTTGATGTAGACATAGGACCTTTATTCCAAACACCAGCGGAAGCCGCCAAACAGGCTGTGGAGAATGATGTCCATATACTCGGTGTTTCTTCATTGGCTGCCGGTCATAAAACTTTAGTCCCGCAAGTTTTGGAAGAATTGAAAAAATATGGCAGAGAGGATATTATGGTAATAGTGGGTGGCGTAATTCCCAAGCAGGATTATGAATATTTATTTGATGCGGGCGCAGCCGCTGTATTTGGGCCCGGCACCAAAATTAGTGATGCAGCTATCCAGATACTTGATATTTTAATTGATTAATTGGTTTCATTACCTGGACAATTTGGCCTGTAGCCATACTTTAACCAGTGTTAACAAAATACTTTTTTGTGCATTGTAAATAATCGTATTTTTAACCCCTAACTTACTTCAATTATGGGCAAGATTATTGCTATCGCAAACCAAAAGGGTGGGGTTGGTAAAACTACCACCACAGTTAATCTGGCTGCCTCGCTGGGTGTACTGGAAAAAAAAGTGTTATTAATTGATGCCGATCCCCAGGCCAATGCAACTTCCGGATTAGGTATTAATGTAGATGAAATTCAGATTGGCACTTACCAGCTAATGGAGCATACTAAGACAGCTGGAGAAACAATTATAAAAACCTCATCTCCGAACGTAGACTTAATTCCTGCACATATAGACCTTGTGGCCATTGAAATAGAACTGGTTGATAAGGATCAAAGGGAATATATGATGAAGAAAGCCATTGGCGATTTAAGGGCTTTATACGATTATATTCTAATTGACTGTGCACCTTCTTTGGGCCTGCTTACGTTAAATGCTTTAACCGCAGCAGACTCTGTAATTATTCCGATTCAATGCGAATATTTTGCACTGGAGGGACTTGGAAAATTATTAAACACAATAAAAAGTGTACAAAGGATTCACAATCCCGAATTAGATATTGAAGGTATGTTATTAACCATGTATGATTCCAGATTACGACTTTCTAATCAGGTCGTCGAAGAGGTCAAGAAACATTTCTCTGATATGGTTTTTGACACGATTATTCAGCGGAATGTTCGTCTGGGAGAGGCCCCAAGTTATGGAGAAAGCATTATAAAATATGATGCCAGTAGTAAAGGTGCATCAAACTACCTAAATATGGCCAACGAACTATTGAAAAAAAATAGAGAGAAGGTATAATGGCGAAAGCAACAAGGAAACAGGCTTTGGGAAGAGGACTTTCTGCTCTTCTTAAAGATCCGGAAAATGATATTAATTCGGTGTCGGATAGAAATGCCGAAAAAGTTGTTGGTAATATTGTAGAACTCGATATCGACACAATTGATGTTAACCCATTTCAGCCTCGTTCACATTTTAACGATGAAACCCTTAAGGAATTGGCTTCCTCAATAAACGAATTAGGAGTTATACAGCCAATTACGGTTAGAAAATCTGACTTCAACAAATTTCAGTTGGTTTCGGGAGAAAGAAGGTATAGGGCTTCTAAATTAATTGGCCTTAAGACAATTCCTGCATATATTAGAATTGCTAATGACCAGGAAACTCTTGAAATGGCTCTGGTCGAAAATATTCAACGCCAGGATCTAGATCCAATTGAAATTGCTCTTTCCTACAATCGCTTAATCAATGAAATAGGTTTAACTCAGGAAAAATTAAGTGAACGGGTAGGAAAAAAAAGGTCTACCATTGCCAATTATCTTCGTTTATTACGTTTGGACCCAATTATACAAACAGGAATGCGAGATGGTTTTATTTCTATGGGTCATGGTAGGACACTTGTCAATATTGACCAAAAAGAAGACCAAATTAGCCTTTACGAAAAAATTGTAAAAAATAGCTTATCCGTCAGGGAAACTGAGCAACTTGTGAAGCAATATCACCAGGGACCTCATCAAAAGAAGACTTTAAACAAATCGCCTGTGGCGACCGAGCTTATTGTTGAAGGCACCAAACAACTTAAACACTATCTTTCTACCAATATTACAGTCAATTCTACAAAAGACGGCAAGGGTAAGATAAGTATCCCCTTTAGTTCAGAGGATGATTTTCAGCGATTGAAAAAACTAATTACAGGTGAGTAAAACCCTTGTTCTTATATGTTTACTATTTTTCCCTGTACTTTTTTCCGTGGCTCAGGAAGGTCAAAAAGAAAGTGCTAAAGATTCTGTTCCGCCCATTGCTAAAACACAAGATATTATTGTAGAAGGAAAAGTAGAGAAAAAGCGAATTAATCCTCTAGCACCGAGCAGGGCCGCATTTTATTCCGCTGTCCTGCCGGGATTAGGTCAGGTCTACAATAAGCGTTATTGGAAAGTACCTATTGTTATTGGGGCCATAGGCGTGGGAATCTATGCGTATAAATACAATAATGATCTTTATATCCGTTTCAGAACGGCATTCAAAAGAAGAAGAGCTGGTTTTACGGATGACGAATTCTATGATGTTAATGGATCCGGAATTGTTCCCGGAAGTCCTGACTTTTCTGACAGTGCCCTTCAGGATGGACAGGAACGTTATCAAAGAGATCGGGATTTAGCATTATTTATTACACTTGCCCTTTATGCTTTAAATATTGTTGATGCTAATGTGGATGCACATTTAAAACAATTTAATGTGGATGACGATCTTGGGTTGGATATTAAACCATATTTGGAATATAACCCAATTATGGGTGACCCTAACTATGGAGTGGCTTTAACCATTAAATTCTAAAATATGAATATAGGCTTATTTGGATATGGGAAAATGGGGAAAATGATTGAAAAAATCGCAATTCAAAGAAATCATTCCATAGTTGCTAAAATAGACGTAGGTACGAAAGAAATTGATTATTCTGCCATGGATATGGCAATAGATTTTAGTAGCCCGGAGGCAGCTTTCAACAATATCAAGGGTTGTCTTGAACACAATATTCCGGTAATATCGGGCACAACAGGTTGGCTTAATGATTACGAGAATATAATTTCTTATTGTAACAAGAAAAATGGGGCCTTTATTTATGCTTCAAATTTTAGTTTGGGTGTAAATCTGTTCTTTCAGCTAAACAGTTACTTAGCAAAAATGATGAACAATTTACCTGAATATAAAGTATCAATAGAAGAAATCCACCATCTCCAAAAACTTGATGCCCCCAGCGGAACAGCTATTTCGCTTGCCGAAGATATTATTGACAATTCAGCCTATGAAGGTTGGTTGTTGGAAAAATCTCAGGATCAAAATATTCCTATTATTTCCAAAAGGATTGCAGATGAATACGGAACACATATTGTTTCTTACGAAAATGAAGTAGATGAGATAGTTATTAAGCACAAAGCTCATAATAGGGAAGGTTTTGCCCTAGGCGCAATTGTAGCCGCCGAATGGTTAAATGGAAAAAAAGGTGTCTTTTCAATGAAAGATGTGTTAAACCTGGGTTAATTTTGGTAACAAATCGGACCAAATGGCGTCTGAAAAAAGATAAAAAAGAGTATGAACGGTACAAATTGGATCATCTTTATTTTGGTTATTCAAGTCATTCATTTTTTAGGGACTTGGAAACTTTATATTAAGGCAGGTAGAAAACCATGGGAAGCTGCAATTCCTGTATATAATGCCATTGTATTAATGCAGATAATAAGAAGACCCAAATGGTGGGTAATACTTCTTTTTATTCCCATTATTAATCTTCTAATGTTTCCGGTTATCTGGGTTGAAACCATACGAAGTTTTGGAAGAAATAGTTTTCTTGAAACATGGTTAGTGATACTTACCCTTGGGTTTTATACATTCTATGTCAATTATGCCTTGGATGTAACCTATATTGAAGACAGGAGTCTGCATCCGAAAAGTGGTGCAGGAGAATGGGTAAGTTCTATTGTATTTGCCATCGTTGCTGCTACACTGGTTCATACCTATTTCATACAGCCATATGTTATCCCGACCGGTTCATTGGAGCGAACATTACGGATTGGGGATCTGTTATTCGTTAGTAAGTTTCACTATGGCGCACGTACCCCAATGACTACCATAGCAGCCCCAATGGTACATGATACAATACCCGGATTAGGAATTAGATCTTATCTCAAAAAACCTCAACTACCTTATTTCAGATTGCCGGGATTTGAAAAAGTTAAAAAAAATGACATTGTTGTTTTTAGCTGGCCGGCTGATACGGTCCGCGTCTTTTTTAAAAAGGAAGAAGGAGTAAAAAAACCTATTGATAAAAAATCCAATTATGTAAAACGATGCGTTGGAGCCCCGGGCGATTCACTTGCTGTAATTGATGGTGTGGTATATATTGACGGTGAACAACTGCAACTTTCAGACAGGGCCAAACCCCAATATGATTATAATGTTTACTCACAAAAAGGAGTTTCATCAAGATTGCTTGTGCGTTTGGGTGTAAATGAATTTACACGAAAATACCTGTCGGCTCCTTTGAACCAAAATCAATTTGAGGCCATTAGCAAATACCTGATCGCCGGAGGTCAAAATGCGAGCGGTGACATAGAGTTGATTACTGATGCAAGTGGTATTCCCCCAAAAGTTATAAGACAAGCAGGTCTGTCCTTACGGGAGGAAACGGGACGCCAACGCACAGTGACACTTACCGATGAAATGTTGCAAGAATTAAGAAATAATGCGGATATAGATTCTGTTGTAAAGATTGTAGAACCTAAGGGGGTGAAGGGCTATAATATTTTCCCACATGATCCTTTCTATCCATGGAATAACGATAACTTTGGGCCAATATATATTCCACAAAAAGGTGCGACCATTGACCTGACTCCAAAAGTTCTTCCTCTTTATAAAAAGATCATTCGTGACTATGAAGGAAATACCATAGGGGTTTCCGGTAATCAGATTAGCATAAACGGACAGGTTACGGATTCTTATACTTTTAAACAGGATTATTACTGGATGATGGGAGATAATAGAGATCATTCAGAAGATAGCAGGAGCTGGGGTTATGTTCCTGCCAATCATATTGTTGGTAAGCCTATTTTCATTTGGCTTAGCTTTGATAATTTCAACAAAGGTATTGCGCAGTGGAAACCTAGATGGGATAGAATTTTTACTACTGTAGGCGGTGATGGCGAACCGCGGTCTTATTTCAAGCATTTCCTTATTGCACTGGCAGCCTGGTTTATATTTGATTACTTTTGGAAACGGAGAAAGAAGCTTAAAAAGTAATTGTTTATTTTTTGGGCGGAATAAAATTTAGAATTAATGGACGTGCTACTCCATCCTACCTACTTGCCTAATATTGCTACTTTTGCCACTCTTTTTCAGAATACAATTATCTGGGAAGTCTGCGATAATTATCAAAAACAAACCTATAGAAACAGGGCCTTCATATGCACAGATCAGGGTAAATTTATGTTGAATATTCCAATCAAACATGTTGGTGGCAAAGAGGGCAGACAGAAGTATAAAGAGGTTAGGTTGGATAATGATTACAGATGGCAGCGGCAACATTGGAGGACACTTCAAACGGCTTACAGAACATCTCCTTTTTTTGAATATTATGAAGATGACCTGGCCCCTATTTTTGTGAATAAGTACCAGTATTTATTAGATTTTAATCTCAAAACCATTGATATTATTGGAAATTGTTTACAATTCAAGGTTAACAAGAGGTATACGGACCATTATGAGTTAAATCCCCAAGGGGTTTTTGATGCCAGATTTTTGGTAAATGCAAAAAAAACCATTGATATTAATCAAAAAAGTTATACCCAGGTATTTAATACCAGGCATGGTTTTATTGAAAATTGCAGTGTGCTTGATTTATTATTCAATGAAGGTCCTGCGAGTCTTGACTATTTGATGAATCAAAATCTTGATTTTCTAAATGCTTAGATTCCTGCTTCATTACGGCATTCATATTATAGTTCCCATAGCCGTTGGCCTTCTTTTTTTTAAGGATAAAAAAATATGGATAATCCTTATTCTCCTTTCCGGCATTTTAATTGATTTTGATCATCTCTTTGCCAACCCAATCTTTGACCCTAACAGGTGCAGTATTAATTTTCATCCTTTCCATTCCTATTGGGCAATTGTCGCTTACATTTTCCTTTTTTTATATAAAAATACGAGGGTTATTGGTCTGGCATTGCTCATCCATATATTTGCGGATTCAATTGATTGTTTCTTCTTGTTTTCAGAGGCGAATTGAAGTCATTACAGGGTAGTGGTCAGATAGTCTTAAATCAAAGTTTTGATGTGTCATAACCTGCATGCTCTTATCTACTAAAATAAAGTCAATACGAAATGGGATAAATTTTAAATCAAAGGTTTTCCCAATACCCGTGCCTCTCTCATCAAAAGTATCCTTCATTTCAGCT
>NZ_CAMYIP010000084.1 GCF_947258525.1 uncultured Eudoraea sp. | reverse complement strand
TCACTTATTCCAGAAGTTTTGGAAATCGTAAACTTAAATCTGCTCGTGAAAGAAAGACCGGAGCCGAAGAAGAAAAAAGAAGGGTAAATTAGACTCAACTCTCCTCAGGAACATTACTATAGCTATCTAAGTTATCACCGCCTTAATGCTCTTCCAAGTTGTTCGGCATACAAAACCCCTATTACACCAGAACAAACAGCGCTTGAGCAGAAAACGACTAGTAATACCACAGCATCCGGTACATCTTCTCCAAATCCTTTTGAGACCATCCTTTTGGCATCAATAACCTGTGCAATTAATTCATTCATTACTGTATTAGCCCTCTGTTCCGATAAATTTATATTAAACTGAGTATCACCATCGCTATCCGTATGTCCTTCAACACTAAAATTAATTTCCGGATGTTCCTTCATTAGTTTTTTGTTTTCATTTCAAATTCAACAAATCCGACTGGGATTTCTTTGGAATGTTGAATAGATTTTAATCGATTTTTACTGGATTGATTGTTATTTAAGTATCCATCAAAAAATGCAAGTACATATTCCGAAAGGATTTTATATCCTAAATTTATTTCCTCTTGCGTGCCTCTAACGGCTGCCCAGTCGTCCGCGTTGTGATTACTCAACAGGATCCACGAAGAACCAAAAAAGGTGTGTCCAAATTTTTTGAAGTTTAGTGCGTAAGCATCTGAATGTTTTATATTATTGTAAACCAGTCGATCAGGTTTATGTCCGTTAAAGCCACTATTTGTAGTGAGGTAAGGAAGGTTCAAATTTGTAGTATCCGCAAAATGCATGAATGGCAAATTTTCATTATTGATCCATCCGTCGAAATTTGCAAATGCTTTAACTTTCAAATGGCGGCTTGCGGTAATCAGACATGCAGAACCTCCGAAACTAAACCCGAGTATACCTAATTTATCCGCATTTGTATTAGGAAACTTATGCATAAAGCCAATGACGAATTCCAGGTCCCGAGCTCTGTATTCAAACATGGCGTCATTAAGGATTTCGATACTGCCACCCATACCACCAATATTTGAATGTGAGGCCACTATAAAACCATGACTGGCCAAATATTCAAACATTGTAGAATTTTCGAATGTGGAACCATATCCACCTGCCGAATAGACAAGCAATGGAAAGTTACCTTCTGCCCCCGTAGCATCCGCAAATGAAGATGATGTTGCCTCCAATGCCAATTCTAATTGTGCTTGGTTGATAAATGGATTTTCATATAATGAACTTTGAATGAAAGGATGCTCCAGAGGCTTACCGGTATATTTAAAATCGGTTTGAGTAGCCATCAATTCAATGTATTTTTTAAAAGGCATTCTATTGCCTTTTGTTCCTTTTTTAATCGGGTACCATATACCGATTTGAATTGGGCGGGGTTCCCCGGCCTCTGTGCGATTACCCGATTCGGGAACTATGATACTTGCTGTGCGTGAATAATCATATTCATGATATACTTTAAAACCGATATCAAAAGGGCCATAGACTAAATTTGGTTCTAAAAATTGAGTTTGAGAAAATAAATGTGAGGGTATGGTCAAATACACGAGCAAGAATAGAAGTATTGATGGTTTCATATTATTTTTATTTTTTGTGGCCAATAGTTAAGGCAAGTAACTTTAGGTCGACGGTAAATTATTTCATGAATCTTCTCCTTTGAATCGGAATAATTTGGCTTGTATAAAATTGTCTATAACTTTTAGCTAAAAAATGGCCCGACCTTAGGAGGGGTTTTGTTATAGAAAAATCTTTCATTATTCTACCAGCGTTACTCCTTACTTTAATAATTTATAGAATCTCCTTTATAAAGGATAGCACAATTAATCCCTAGTTTTTCAACTTCTTTCTTAAACTCATGCTCATCAGCCGGATTGTACTTTTTACTAAAGAATGCAGGACAGTTATAATGACAAGGTATTACAAGTTTTGGCTTCATTACCTGTACCGCTTGCAAGGCTTCTTTCACATCCATAGTGTTGTGAACAGTTTTTCCTCCAATTGGAATCATTAAAACATCCGGACTGTTAATGGAACTCCATTCATCTGCGTGAAGAAGTGTGTCTCCAAGATTGACAATAGTTTTTCCATCAATTTGAATACGGAATCCAATGGCACCCCAGCCAATTCTTTCTTCAGGACCTGGGGTTAAAGTCTTGGAGAATGGTCCAAGTCTAAAAGTAAGGGATCCATGAGTAGTCTTTATTCCTGTGATTGACATTCCATCAACCTCAATTGTTTCATCAACAGTAAGTGTATGGATTTTTGCTACTTCTGTGGTGAATGCAAGTCCTTTATCCCGAGGGCCGAGCATTAAGTTTTTCCCATCCACATTTTTGATCATTGTTTTATTGCAAATTATCGGAGCACCTGAAGATTCTTCTAGTCTATCCGCATGCCAATAATGATCCGGGTCTCCATGTGTTACAAAAATATGAGTAATAGATTTCCATTCGGATTTTGGGATTATCGTGGTAAACCGAAAAAAATAAAACATCAGGCCTCCCGGATCTATGGCTATTTTTTTGTCATCAGTCTCAATGATAAAGGTATTGTATAAGTAGTGTGAGATTTTCATATTATTAACTATGGTATCACAGTTGTTTTCATTTGATAATTCCAAATGAGCATAAATTAATCACCGTGGGGGAAAAATCATTTTGGATTTTCTCTAACTCATTATATCAATACTAATATACCCTAATATCCCCAAAACTTCCGAAATAAGTACAGCAATGTTCCTAAGGAGATCTGAATAATAAGTATTAATAAATAGAACCTGTTGCGTTCGCAACAAAACCATATTTAATTACCAGCCTTTTTTGAAATGGAAAAGTATTATTCTTCAAAGTGGTATAGATCAGCCAATCTATAAACCAAAAAGTTGATGATTTCTGTA
>NZ_CAMYIP010000083.1 GCF_947258525.1 uncultured Eudoraea sp. | reverse complement strand
TTCTATTTTTGCAGATGTAATAAGGAATCCTAATTGAACTGATATGAGCCAAAGGCTGTTAATTATACCAATCCTACTTCTAACACTCCTCTGGTGCTCTTGCAGGAAAGATTTTCAATACGATATCAGTTCAGGAAATTTAGAGTTTTCAAAAGATACAGTCTATTTAGATACCGTTTTTGCCAATATTGGCAGCAGTACCTACTCCCTGAAGGTCTACAACAGGTCTAATAACGACATACAAATTCCCAATGTGCGACTTGCACAAGGAAATAACAGTAGCTACAGATTAAATGTTGATGGTGAAGCCGGAAAAGAATTCGAAAATATTCCTTTAATGGCAAAAGACAGTCTTTTTATTTTTATAGAAACAACTTTTGATATTTCGGCCATAAACGAAAATGAATTCTTGTATACAGATGCTATCCTTTTTGATGAAGGACCTAAACAACAAGAGGTACAATTAGTTACCTTAATAAAGGATGCCATATTCCTTTATCCGGCTGAAAATGCAGATGGAACAAAGGAAACTTTGCTCTTAGGACTGGACGAGGATGGAAATGAAATTAGGATAGAGGGATTTCTGCTTACAGATGAGCAGCTAAGTTTTACCAATGAAAAGCCTTATGTTATATATGGCTATGCCGGAGTGGCACCAGATAAAATACTAAACATTGCAGCGGGCAGCAGAGTACACTTTCATAAAGATTCCGGAATATTGGTAGGCCAGGGTGCTACACTGAACGTAAATGGTGCCTTGAGTACAGACACACTGCTATTGGAAAATGAAGTGATTTTTGAGGGCGACCGCCTGGAGCCCGAGTTTGCTGAAGTACCGGGCCAATGGGGAACTATTTGGTTGGCACCCGGTAGTATTAACAATACAATGAATCATATTACAATTAGAAATGCTACCGTAGGATTACTGGTTGAAGGCAATTCAGGCTCAATTCCCTCCAAACTTTCAGTGAGTAATTCTAAAATTTATAACAGTCTTGCAGTTAATATTTTGGCAAGATCTTCCTCGATTGCCGGGGAAAATATGGTATTAGGTAATGCCGGAAATGGCTCACTAATTTGTACTAATGGAGGTAATTATTCTTTCATTCACAGTACAATAGCAAATTATTGGAGTAATGGTTTCAGATCCGGTGCTGCATTGCAACTAAGTAATTATAATCCTGATGAGGTTATGGGCACTGGTGAACAGAACCTGATTGCCAGTTTTGTAAACTGCATTGTAGACGGCAATACTTTTCTTGAACTCTCATTAAATTCCAATGAGACCAATTTATTTGACTTTTCTTTTACAAATTGCCTGATTAAATTTAATGATACAAATAATCAATTTGATTCAAATCCTTTATACGATTTTACAAATACGGATTACTATAACAATATTTTCCTTAATGAGGATACGGATTTTTTAAGTACCGCAAATAAAGATTTCAGGCTTGGTAATTCTTCTTTTGCAATTGGTAAAGCAGATCAGGCTGCAGCTATTTTGTTGCCCTTGGATATTCTGGGAGCAGATCGTACTTCTGAACCGGATATTGGGGCCTATGAATTTGTTGCCGAGCAGCAGAATTAATCCAGATTACTATTTTTTGTAAGAATTTTCATTCAATAATATTGATTTTCAACACTTTATGTAGAAAAACCTTAATTATTCTATGGTAAAAATATGGTGTCTTGTCAAATAGGTTTACTACTTTGTACCCAAATATCCGGGCATGGAGTATTCTTATACCATTATTGATTCCGACGCCACCTCAAATTTGCAATTGCAGCACTATTTAGAGGACTATGGAGATTTTGTATGTTCCAGTGAAGCCAGAAATTGCTCAGACGGTTTAAATGCTATTCTCAAATACTCCCCCGATGTTGTTTTTATTAATCTGAACGACAAGGCCTTTGAATATTTTCAAATGGTGACAGAATTGTATCAGTATGTTAAAAACATTCCAATATTAATTGGGATTTCAAGAAGCAAGGAATACGCTTACAATGCCATTAAAAACAATTTCTTTGATTACTGGCTTATGCCTTATAATGAATTTGATATTAGAAAGACCCTGTTGCGATTAAAAAAACAACTGCCTAAAGAAGATGTTTCACATACCCTTTGTCTGAAGTCGTATAATGATTACCAATATCTGGATACCAATGAGATACTGTACTTAAGGGCAGACAATAATGCAACGGATTTTATAATGAAAGACGGCAGTACCATTAGCGCTTATAAAACACTAAAGACCTTTGAGAATCAATTACCTGAAAACTTCATAAGGGTCCACCAAAGCTATATCCTGAACACCAACTATGTATCAGGAATTAATTATGGGAAGTCTTTATGTTTCCTAAAAGTCAGGAAAACAAAGCTTCCATTTACCAAAACCTATAAGGAGAATATAGAAGGGTTAAAAAAAATTCTTTCAAAAAACACCATTTCTTCCTCTAAATAATCAAATTCTCTTAAAAACGGCCAAAATACTCACAGAAGTGGCTCGTTTACTAATATTCTTTTTTTTACGCAATAGCTTTTTGGATATGCGGCTAGTTTAGTATCAAGCTAGTCAACATTAATTAACTAATCAAAAATCTAAAGAATGAAAAAAGTTTTAAGCATTTTCGCAATAGTAGTATTTAGTATAGGATTAATTTCCTGTGAAGCAGATAACAGCGCCGAAGACCAGGCCTTATATGAGATAGGAACAGGTGGGGATGACGTTCCGCCAGATAACAGAGATGGCACAGGTGGGGATGATGTTCCAGTTGGAGGTGGTAGTGGTAGTGGCGGATAAAATTCCCGTTGCGATATTAATTCAACCCTTTAATATTTTGTACATAATTAAAAAGCCTTAAATAGCATATTTAGGGCTTTTTAATTATCTTGTTATAGAAGCCATTAGTTCGTAAGTGTATGGTATATAAAAAAAATCTATTTT
>NZ_CAMYIP010000082.1 GCF_947258525.1 uncultured Eudoraea sp. | reverse complement strand
AGGGTTATATACAGGGAACAGGGCTTTGAAGGAGAACTTTTGGAAGAAGTGGTTAAAGTGATTACCAGCGATAAAGAGCGATGGGTGAATGTGATGATGAAAGAGGAATTGGTAATGTTTGATGAGGATAAATCCCCGGTAATTATAGGCGGGGTTACATATGTTTCATTTATTATTATAGGGCTTATTCCCCTTTCGGTTTATGTGTTAGATTTTATCTACCCGCTGGAAAGAGATCTTTTTCTTCTTTCATCCCTATTTACGGCAATAGGTTTTATAATAATTGGCTGGCTAAAAGCATTTGTAAACCAGACAACTTTCTGGAAAGGAATATTAGAAACCTTATTATTGGGTGGTATTGCCGCCGTAGTGGCTTATTTTATTGGCGATTTTCTGGAGAGCATAATTGTTAATTGACCACAAATTTGCATGGATTATATCCGTGAATTTTGCCTTTTTATCGATTTTATATACCTAAAAACGGATTTTCTGTGCTAAAAGGAAGAAAAGTATTACTATAGGGTTCCTAAATTTTTAAATAAAACCGGATCTTATGAAAAAAAGGGCTACCATTTCTTTCATCCTTTACAGCTTTTTTATCTTTTGTTTTTTCTGGTCCATCTATATTTTTCTTTTTAAATATTCCTGATCAAAGATTTAGTTCCTGGTTAACCCCAATAGTTTAAGCTGAAGAATCTCAAGGATTATCTCCCGGCGACCAAACTCTTAAACCATTGTAATATAGGTCACTAAATAGCATAACAGCTACACTTTCCAACATCACAACTAGTAATTATAAAAAATTATCCGCTTATTCCTGTTTTTACATACCTTAGATTCAGTGATGGTCCGGTGCAATAAAGACGATATCTTGTATTGCCTTCTGGTGATCGTATTTCCGGTAAAAACTGTTTGGTATTATGTCTGAAAAATTAATAATCAATTTTACCCCTACGGGGATGATCCCCACAAAAAAAATGACGCCTCATGTACCTGTTAGTGTATCTGAGATTGTCGAAGATGTACATAAGGCTTCTGAAGCGGGGATTACCATGGTACACCTGCATGCTCGTGATGAGGTCACCGAAGAACCCAGTTATAAAAAGGAAATCTACAGCGAAATAATTGGCGGGATCCGAAAATTTGACCCCTATCTGGTGATTTGCGTTTCCCTGAGCGGTAGAAATTTTAAAGAACTGGAGCAACGGGCAGACGCCCTTTACCTGGAAAATGCTCTTAAACCGGATATGGGTAGTTTAACCCTGAGTTCTTTGAATTTTAACAAAGTTGCCAGCATGAATACGCCAGATATGATACAGCAATTGGCAGCCATAATGAAAGAAAGGGGAATTGTTCCGGAATTGGAGGCATTTGATATTGGAATGGTTAATTTTTCAAAATACCTGATAAAAAAAGGTTTGCTCGAAGCGCCCCATTATTTTAACCTGCTCCTTGGAAATATTGCCTGTTCCCAGGCCAATTTGCTGCATGCCGGGATCATGATCCAGGACCTTCCTGAAAATTCTTTGTGGAGTTTGGCCGGGATTGGGAATGCACAACTTAAAATGAATTCAACGGCCATTGCCGTTGGCGGAGGAGTTAGGGTAGGTATTGAGGACAACATCTGGTATGATACGGAAAGGACCAAATTGGCCGGCAATAGTGACCTGCTGGACAGGATACATGTAATTGCCAAAGCCAATGGCAGGGAAGTGATGTCTTCTAAAGAATTCAGGACCAAAATGAAGCTGAAACCGGGGAATGGCGAATATGGTCGTTAGAGAACATAAGTTGCAGATTCTTTCATTTGAGGAAATACTAAGGACAGATTAATATATAATAAAGACCAGCTACTTAAAGCTGGCCTTTAAGAGAGATCAAACGAAAAACTAATTAACAAATCTCCTATTCTTTAGTTTTTATTTTTGCATTTATAGCTAATTCAAATAGCTCCCCTTATAAAATTCCGTTACTTCATCATTATTCGTTACAGAAAGCGAAATACGAAAATCCAGTTTAAAGTAATTCCGGTAATAATAGGTTTTACGCCTGCGGTTATATTCAATGGGTGCATTAAAATCCTTTAAAATCTCCAGAAGATTATAGACAGAACGCTCGCTTAACTCCATTCTCCCGGCCAGGGCCCTTGGAGAACCAGTACACTCTGTCTCGATAAGCAAATGTAATTTTTGTAAATTTTCCAGAGTCTTAATTTTATTCATCTTCGATACTTTATCCCTGTAAGATCATTTATTCTGAAATTTGAGGTTGCAAACTCTATTAATTTCATGAATCGATTGGCTAACCAAAACATTATGACATAATATTATAGATTATTTTCTATATATACAAATAATTATAGGTTTTTTTCTATTTAATTATATAAATTACTCATTTACACTTAAGTTTTGATTAAATATTATGGACATCTCCACCATTTCATTGAAAAAATGTATCTTTATATCGATTATTTTCTAGGTAATGCTAAAAACCATAGATCGACTAATGCAGTTTATTAAATTTGCCGGCTTGAGTGCAAGGCAATTTGATATTTCAATTGGTGCAAGTAATGGTTATACCTTACGAATGAAAAAAAACAATGCCTCAATTGGTAGCGATGTGATCGAAAACATCCTTAAAGTTTATCCTCAACTTAATGTAGTCTGGCTGATAACAGGCGAAGGTGAAATGTTGAAAAAACAAGAAGAACCTGAAATCCTTGATTTTGATCAGTTACCCAATTCCAGGAAACAAGAGATTGAACAACTTATTGAGGAAAAGATTAAAGAAAAACAGGAAGAGGAACTAAAAAGACTGCTTAAAGAGGTCACAGAAGAGATAGAAAAAACGCAAAAACGTTTAAACGACCAGACTTAATAAATAATTTATTTGCAGGTGTTTTAGCAATTCTTCTCGCAGCGAAATTAATCTCATTAATTGCTTCTTGGTATTGGTTTCCTTGGCTATTTCTTCCTTTAGTTCAATGTATCTTCTTAACTTTTTATAAAGTCCTTTATTCGCAATAAAATCCGGGTTATTCATGAGATCATCTATCTCTTCGAGCAGGTATTCGTACATCGTTAATATTTCCACCCGATATTTGATAGCCTTGGATAGTGCCAGAAGTACAAGGACAACACAAAATATAGCTGGAAATGCATTAATATTCCCTGCGGCATCTAAACTTTCGACATCTTGTGTAGCTTCCCAAAACTGGTAGGAGTATAATATTATTGGTGAAAGGATGGCGTATTTCCACCAGTGCTGACAGCTAAGAAACCATATAATCATAGGTATTAAAATAATTAGCTTCTGTACTAAAAACCAAATAAAGATTCTCACGTTAAGGAATCCATTATTGTAAACCTGGATTATGCCTAGATCCAATTTCTGCGTATTTTCAGGAACAAAATAATGGACAAACCAGAGAATTATGGAAAAGATTAAAATAGAAATTACCACTAAATTTAAATGATCTCGTTGAGGTCTAAATGAATTATTTTTAGAACCACCATATATACTAAGTCGGTTTTCTATTGCTAATTTCACATTAAAAATTTTCTGAAGATATTTTGTCCAGTTCATTTTGGATTTATTCCCATTCAAATACTTCAAATTCTCACGATAAATTTTATTTGAATACTTACTATTACTTCTTAGAATAGATTTTATTGAAAACTCAATTTTCCTTTTCCTATAATATTTAAAGTACTTATTATCTAACATTACAATGACAATGATAAAACACAAATCCATCATCAATATAAAAATCATTGTGTACAACTCATTATTAAAAATATTGGGGAAATACATAATTAAGGTATCATCTAATTCATCTAAAGACTTATTCAAATACAAAATTGTGAAAGGAATTAAAAGATATTTCCAATTCCATGTTACGGTGAAAAACCAGGTCAAAAGAAGACAAGTGGGTACTATATTCTTAAGAAGAAACCAAATAAATACGTTATTTGAACTATATACATGTGGAAAGTCTATTCCAAAGACTTCCAATGAATTGGTATTATTACTAAACAATAAATGAATGTACAATGCAAAAGGCAACATTGCTATCAACAAAGCAATCATACGATCTGATCGATATTTTTTGTGCCATCTGGATAGCATTGGTAACCTTATTTAAAATTTAAACTAATTTTACAATCTTGAATAATTTGTACTTTTTTACTTCAACATAGATCACTTAATTAAATATACTGAATTTATCCTATATATGCAGAAAATAATCTATACAATTGAACAGCTAGATGCCGTTGCCAAGGAAATATTAAACCATGTTTCGTCTAAAACCCTTTGTTTTTATGGAAAAATGGGCTCCGGGAAAACTACCTTGATTAAAGCCCTGGTCAGCACATTGGGAGGTGGTAACCAGGCCAATAGCCCTACTTTTGGGATTGTAAATGAATACCAGTTGGGTGGAGGCGATTTATTAGGGTACCATTTTGAC
>NZ_CAMYIP010000081.1 GCF_947258525.1 uncultured Eudoraea sp. | reverse complement strand
GTCTGAAGCAGCAGATGGTGATACCGATGACACCAATGAAATTCAAGATATTACTTCTCCAGATGCTTCTGTAACTATCAATCAGGTAGGCAATGATTTTGAACTCACTGTGGCAGGAGGAGTTAATAACCTATCTAATTCCAATCTAATTCAAACAGGTGGTAACAGGACTTATGACCTGGACGGCCAAGAATTATATTTCACTGGTACAGGATTTATTGGAATTGGTAATTCTAATCCACAAAATAAACTAGATGTTTCCGGTGAAATAAGATCTCAAGGGTTCTCAAATTCAAATGGAACTGTTGCAGAACCATCATATGCTTTTAGTAATGATTCCGATACTGGTATGTGGCGAGGTGCCAATACTAATTTCTTAAGATTTTCAACCAATGCGACAGAAGCGGTTACTATTGACCCTTCACAACAAGTTGGAATTGGCATTACTGCTCCTATGGAAAGACTTCATGTTGGAGGCACTATTTTGGCAACTGGTAATATTAATGGGACGGATATTACAGCTACTGGTGATATAAATGTAACAGGTAGTGTATTCAGGGCCGCGGTTGACCTGCATCCCGACTATGTCTTTCAAAAATACTTTTTAAACTATTCTGAGATAAACGAAAGGTATATTTTCGCCAGTCTTCGGGAAATTGAGGCCTTTGTAAAGAAAAACCATCATTTACCCGGAATCAAATCGGCCAAAGAAGTGCAGGAAGATGGGTATTGGAATCTAAGCGAATCCAACCTTCAAAACCTTGAAAAAATTGAAGAGCTGTTTTTACACACCATAAACCAGGAGAAGAAAATCAATCAGCTGGAAACAAAAAATCAGGCCATTCAGGAGGAGCTCAATACCCTTAAAGCGGAACTGCTGGCCATTAAAAATTTACTAAAAGAAGAGTAATTGAAAAAAATAGTTTCCATAGTATTTTTGGCAGGTATGCTTTTTGGGCAAGCCCAAACCGCTCTATACAACAGCGGGAACATTCGTATTCATGAGGAGGGGCAGCTGGGCTTCCATACGAACCTGATCAATAACGCCTCTTTTGATGAAAACCTGGGACTTGCAGGCTTCTATGGCAGTTCATTGATCTCCGTTACCGGTGCTTTCGCACCCGTCTTTTTTGATACCGAAATTGCGAATGATACGGGCGTGCAACTCAATACGTCCATAAATGTGGCCAACAATACCAACTTTGTGGTGGGCGACTTTATAACGCCGCGTAATTCGGTAGACATTTACTACAACTTTCTTCGGGAGGCCTTTTATGTCGGTTCGGGAGACGGATCAAAAGTTGATGGTTATGCCACTATAACTGATCAAGAAAGCTTTACATTTCCTGTGGGCGATTCACAACAATTAAGGCCCTTGATCCTTAATTCAGCGAGCCAGAATTCATTTGCCAGATGCGCTTACTTTTTTGAAGACCCTAATAATCCTTCAACTTTTCCGGGTTTCGATACAGCACTTAAACCAAGGTCAATTAATGCGATAAGCAACCGGGAATTCTGGCGTTTGGAAGGTAGTGTATCTTCCTCCATTACAATTAGCTGGAACAGCAGAAGTGACATTACCGCACTGGCAGCCGAAATTAATGAGGTGACCATTATGGGCTGGAATAAACAGGCCGGGAGATGGCTTTCTCTTGGGAATGCTGCCATTGGGGGTGATCTTACCGACGGCTTTATTAGTTCTGAAACCTTTGTACCGGATGATTTTGAGGTTATCACTTTTGGAAGTCTGGCAGAACCCGAGGATATTCTAACCCTCGATAACTATTTTATTTCCCCTAACGGGGATGGTATTAACGATGTCCTGGTTATTGAAGAAATGGAATTAAGTCCAAACAATAGTCTTCGGATTTTTAATCGGGATGGGCTTAAGGTTTTTGAAATGATAAATTATACCAATGAATTTGGGGGCATCTCCAATGTAGATAATCTGGTTATTAATCGCGAACAAGGCCTTCCTGAAGGTGTTTATTTCTATGTCATCTCTCTTGATGACCTGGGTCTTAATTATCAGGGGTTTCTGTATTTGGATCGTGATTAATTTTCGTAAACCCGTTTCATGTCCGATTTTCCAAATTATCCTCATTTTACCGATAAATTGCACAAATTCATCGGCATAAATACATAATTGTCATATCGGATTATGTATTCACTTGCTTTTTTGTGACCACATATTTACTATAGTTTACACTATTTTCCTACATTTTTACAACCTTAATTTCGCCTTTCTGGTTACTTAAATTAGCTTCCCCTAATATTTATGCAACTATGAAACTAAATACTTTATCCTTTATATTTCTGTTCCTACTGGTTAATGTGGGCTTTGCACAATTAAAAGTAGGCGACAATCCTGACGAGATTGATGGGGCTTCACTTTTGGAATTGGAAAGCAGAAATAAAGCATTGGTATTATCACGCGTCAATACTTCCCTGATGCAAAAGATCAAACCCTTGGCCGGGGCATTGGTTTATAATACAGATACTTCCTGTGTATATCAATATGATGGTAAAAACTGGCGCAGCCTTTGTGGCAATACCAGCAATTCAAATATTTCTTTCACAGATAATGGAAATGGCACTTTCACTATAAGAGATGCTGATGGATCTTTATATACATATGGCGAGAACAGGAATGAAGGAGAAGATCCAAAGCAGGAGGAAATGACCGAATCCCCTGGTACAAATGGCAACAACGGAACTCAAGGCGTTCAAGGTCCTAAAGGTGATACGGGTGAGAAAGGCGATACCGGTGAAACAGGATCCCAAGGACCCGAAGGACCAGCAGGTCCGCAAGGACCCATAGGATTAACCGGACCGACAGGATCCCAAGGACCCGAAGGACCGGCAGGTGAAGACGGCGTAGATGGAGCAATCGGGCCTCAGGGACCGACTGGAGAAACAGGTCCTAAAGGTGATCGAGGCGAACAAGGCATCCAGGGTGAACAAGGGATAAAAGGTGAAACTGG
>NZ_CAMYIP010000080.1 GCF_947258525.1 uncultured Eudoraea sp. | reverse complement strand
GTGCCTTTTGAGCCCCCACCGTAGGCCGTCCCTGCACTCTGTCATCAGGATTATCCCACATCTCCATGAGCGTCGCATTCATATCAGTGGCGTCAAGTCTGCAAATATGCAAAAGGGTGACCTGATGTTCAGAGAGCTTCTTGAAAAAAGAGCACATGCATTCTATCCCGGTAAGATGTTCGTAATCGTTGCTAACGGTAACAAGAAAATGTTTGTTCACTTGTAATAACCTCCAATCATGGTAAATCAATTCGATATCTTACTCCCTTGACAACAATAAGAGCAGTAACTTCACAAGCAACCTGCAGAATACATCTTTTCTGCTGGTTGCTTGTAGAGCGGCAACTTAAGACAAACTACTTCAAATGGTGATCGGGATTACCGCTTACTAAAAGGATAAGACTCAGTTTAACGAAAGAATGTTCTATCATTGGTAATCCAAGTAACACCAGTTTGTGGTATTTAAAAGCGGTGCGATGGCCTCTGGAGAATCACTGAAACAAAGTGTAAGATGGTTTTATGATTTTCTTACCTGCTATGATATGCTCACAATAATAGATCGGTGATCAAGGAAACAATATGTTTAAAATTGCGCTTCTTCCCTCAGACACTATCAGCAGGGCCACATATATCAGCAATAAGGAGCTCCCAAATAATTACATGGCGGATTTTACAGTGATGGGCTTCGTGGTAGACCGCTATAGTGAAGCACTTGATCTTCTCTCATCAGCGGGCTTCCGTCTGGATCAACAGGAAGGAGGGACAGGTATCTTTATCGATACACCATGCCGACTCCCCGAGATCGGAGCCCTCATGGCAGTAAACAATATTAGCTGCGAATTCTCAGATATTGCTGATACGCTTTACCAGGCATGATAGTTTACTGACTTCCAGGCTGGAGGTCAGGTAATCACTTCAATTCTAACCCTGATAAGTCCTAAATCAGTATCGGCTATCTTACTGAACGCATAGCGGGTTAGATCAATCACCCGACCTTTAACAAATGGTCCCCGGTCATTAATTCTGACAATGACACTCTTATTATTGCTCACATTGGTTATCCGTACCTTTGTGCCAAATGGAAGTGTTCTATGTGCTGCGGTGAGAGCAAGCTGGTTGAAGCGTTCTCCGCTGGCAGTCTTTCGAAACAAAAATTTCATGTTCATATAAATCTTCAAACATTTTTTGAAACGATTCGAAAACAGCCTTTGGCTGTGTTAATGCGGATATTGAGGATTGTCCACCCCGTTCATTTACATATTTGACGAGTTTCAACATATGCATTCTTTCCTCATCGGAATGTTTGTACATAAACTGAGAAATTCCTTCAAGCCCTTTGACTTCTGCCCATGAAGCCATGGACAAATATACCTGTGAAGACTCCGCTTCGATCCTGATTTGGCCGTTGAGGGCTTTTTCCATATTTTTTGAAAGCATGATAACTGTTTTTATCAAAGTTACAAAATCTAGTTGCTAGGAACTTCTTAAACAATAAGATTTTATTACGGGTTATGGTTTAAAAATAATTATCTCGCCATTACGATCAAAGTGAGACCAACTATATAAACAAATAGCATAATATTAAGAAGCCTGGGAACATCTTTTGGGGCGCCTTCAAATTCTTTCCAGACAAAAATACCCCATAGTGCGGCAACCACAGTAGCTCCCTGCCCTAAACCGTATGAAATTGCCGGGCCGGCTTTGTCTGAAGCCAAAATACTAAAAGACATTCCCACACACCAGATGGCACCACCAAGGATGCCCATTAGATGGTTTTTACCACCACCGGAAAAATAGTCCTTAAAACTTACGGGCTTTCCTTCAAAAGGTTTTCTCATGAGGAATGTGTTGAAAATAAAATTACTGCCCAGAATTCCGACTGCGAAAACAAATACCGCAGAATACGGACTTAATTTTCCATGTATTGGACTTGTAAATTCAGGAAACATTGAATTAGCTACATACTTATAAAAGAAACCCATTAACAAACCTGCTACAATTGCCAAAACCAAACCTTTGGTTGGAACCTTGTCCTGACTTACCGAAAGTTTTTTATAAGCATTTGCATTAAGCAGCATGGCAACAACAATAAGTCCCACACCACCAAAAAGCATAGTTGGATTCCCGACTGGAATATCCAGATAATTTACAACTACGCCTATGACTAATGCAAGGCCTATACCTACCGGAAAGGCAACAGACATGCCCGCAATAGTAATCGCTGCAACGAGAAGAATATTGGCAGCATTAAACAAGACCCCTCCCAAAAAAGCAGAACCTAGATTTTCAGAGCTTGCCTGCATTAAGTCCTCAATAAAAGGTCTACCGGCATCTCCGCTGCTACCTGCGGTTAACGCCAGCAATAATGAAAAGAGTACAATGCCAAAAACATAATCCCAGTAAAACAATTCAAAACGCCAGTCGGGTGAAGCCAGTTTTTGTGTATTTGCCCATGAACCCCAGGCTAACATGGTAATTATACAAAAGAAAACAGCAATTGGATATGATTCTATGATAAACATATAGTGGAAGTTTAGTTGATTTCATTGAGAAAAGGAGCGGAAGTTTGTGCACCCATTTTGGTAACAGATATTGCAGCCGATTTATTGGCAAATTCAATACTTTCTTTCCATGGCATATTTTGCGAAAGGCAGACTGCCAGAGCCCCGTTAAAGACATCACCGGCTGCCGTTGTATCCATTGCTTTCACTTTTTGAGCCTGGACTGTGAAATGTAAATCATTATTCATAAAAAATGCACCTTTACTGCCCATCGTTATTATTACATTTTTAACACCTTTTTTAAAAAAGGCTTTGCAGGCCGTAATTGCTGATGACTCGTCTGTAACTTCAATGCCTGTGAGAATTCTGGTCTCTGTTTCATTAGGGGTAATAAGATATAATTCTTTTAAAACCTCGTCAGGCAGTTTCTGCGCGGGTGCGGGATTAATGATCATTCTTTGATTAAATTCCCGGCAATGATCTGCCAAGTGACTAACAATTGACAGAGGAGTTTCTAACTGCGTTAAAATAATATCTGCACCCCTAAGAAGCATAGATATACTTTTTAAATGCGCTTTTGACAATAGGTTATTTGCGCCCGATGCAACAACAATCTCATTTTCACCTTCCGAATTTACCGTAATTAATGCCACACCCGAAGGTTTACCTTTTACTATTAAAGCGCCACTAATGTTTATTCCTTCTTTTTTATATCCTTCAAGGGCATTTTCACCAAAAATATCATCTCCTACGCAACAAATAAAACTTGTCTTACCCCCTAATCGGGCAGCTGCCACAGCCTGATTTGCAC
Organism: uncultured Eudoraea sp.; assembly: GCF_947258525.1. Lineage (GTDB taxonomy): Bacteria > Bacteroidota > Bacteroidia > Flavobacteriales > Flavobacteriaceae > Eudoraea. The sequence goes on along the minus strand of NZ_CAMYIP010000080.1, from coordinate 11,105 downwards.
CTTTTCCTCCGGGGAACATAAAAAAATCGCCACCAAGGATGGTTTCACCCGGCTCAGGAAATCTTGGTGTTTTAACCACCATATCAGTATTAGAACTCCCTACGACAACAATTTCTGGCATTTCTATTTTTTTAATTTAGTAACTAAAACCGGGTTCTTAAGGCTACTGTAGAAATCATTCAGTATTTCTTCCTTTTTAAAGTTTTCCCAAACGATAATTTTACGCTGATTAGCAGGGCGTTCAATCCATTGATTATTAATCAGGATTGGAGCGGGGATTATTTTAGGCTCTCCCCAGCTTTTATTTTTTAGAATTGCAACTGCAACCATATCAAAAAGAGGCCTCGAAGGAGGATTACCATGGTAATCAATATATTCAAAAAGACTTACTGAGTAGTCCCCGAAAGTGCTGAATGAACCTCCATGTCTGCCAATAATGGGCTCCTTTGCAATAGGTCCCAAACCTGGCATTTTTTGATTAATTTCTTCCTGTGTAACCTTAACTGCATCGGTCCCTGAGGGTTTGCCATAGCGGACGGTGACCATTTCAAAAGGAATACTACTGTTTAGTACATAATTCATGGCTATGGTATCATTGTCCTGGTTGTATTCTCCCGGTTCGGGATAGTTAGATCCAAGCCAAACTATTTTAGTTCGTTCCGCAAAAGAAGGGTCCTTCTTTAAAGCCAGGGCAATGTTTGTTAATTTGCCAACCGCAATAATAATTACAGTATCTTGTTTTGTTGCCTCCAGAATCTTGTTTACTCCTTCCTGTCCATCAAAATCATCTGGATTCCACTCATTTATAATTTCGGCAAAACTTCCATTTGCGCCTTTAAGCAATGGAATCTCATCGTTTAAATTACATAATTTCATCACCCGAAGCGCTTCATCATAGTGCCCCTGTATGTCGCCACCGTTGTAGGTTGCGTTCACCGTAACGGCGTTAACGTCAAAAGTATCACCATTAAATAATAAATAGGCCAGGGCATGTTGGTCATCCAACTCGTTATTGGCATCAGTATCAAAAATTACATTAAGTTTAGATGGCGTTTTGATAGTATTTACTTTAATTATTTTATCCCTTTTTTTATCCCCACAACTGCTATTGAAAAAGGTAAGGATTGCAAGGATGAAAATCAATGTAATGTGCGGAATTTGCCTAAGCTCCAAGGTCATAAATGGTTTGTTTAGTTGGCGGTGTTAAAATACAAAATAAGTTGAAAGAAGAGTGATAGAATTATATCATCCATTTCTATGATTCAGAAGTATAGCTGCTGTGCTAATCGAAATGTATTGGCATGAGCTTCCACAATCTTCTTAATGTCCTTGGAATAACCGCCACCCATACTGCACTGAACCGGTATTTGTAGCTGATGGCAGCTTTCCAAAACCAATTGATCGCGCTTTTTACAACCTTCCAGAGAGAGGGATAAGGTTCCTAATTTGTCTGTCTCCAGAATATCTACACCGCAAAGATAGAAGACGAATTCGGGACGGACCTCCTTGAAAAGATTAGTAAGAGTATCTTTTAAGACAGATAAATATTCCCCGTCTGTTGTTCCTTTTTTTAAGGGGATGTCCAGGTCTGATGACTCCTTTTTAAACGGATAATTATTGGCACCGTGCATGGAAAAAGTAAAGACTGTGGAATCATCTTTAAAAATCTCGGCGGTACCGTTTCCCTGATGCACATCCAGATCAATAATTAGAATTTGAGCTGCGAGTTTTTTAGATTGAAGGTACCTTGCCCCAATAGCCTGATCATTTAGCATGCAAAAGGCTTCGCCTCTGTTGGAAAAGGCATGATGTGTTCCTCCGGCTATATTCATTGCAATGCCTTGCTTAAGCGAAAATTCACAGGCTTTCATAGTGCCGTCTGCTATTATTCGTTCTCGTTCAACCAATTGTTCACTTAGAGGGAAACCAATTTTCCGGGCTTCTTTATGAGGAATTTTTAGATTGAGCAGATCGTAATAATACTCAGGGTCATGGGCAGCAACAAGGTATTTATCATTCGGAATACAGGGCTCAAAAAAATTATCTGAAGTACAGGTTCCTTCATGAATGAGCTGCTGAGGCAGAAGCTCATATTTGACCATAGGAAATCGATGCCCTTGTGGTAAAGGATGATTATAAATAGGATGATAGGCTATCTTAAGCACTATCTTAATTTATGGTCTCTCCGTTTTTAACCCCTTTTTCATCTGTATTGAGAAAAACCAATTTCCCCTCATTATTTTCCGTCATCAAGATCATGCCTTCACTTTCTACTCCTCTTAATGCCCTGGGTGCAAGATTTACTAAAACGGTTACTTGTCTGCCTATAATTTCCTCGGGGCTAAAACTTTCAGCGATTCCAGAAACGATTGTCCGTGTATCTATTCCTGTATCTACTTTAAGAACCATCAGCTTTTTCGTTTTTGGCATTTTCTCTGCCTCTAAAATTGTACCCACACGTAAGTCCATTTTAGTAAAATCATCGAAATTTATGGTCTCTTTTTGTGGCATAATGTTTTTGTTTTCAGATTCGTTGATTTTTTTTGTTGCTTCCAGTTTACCCAGCTGTGCTGTAATTTCATCGTCTTCTACTTTTCGGAACAACAATTCTGGCTCTCCAATTTTGTGACTTTTGGGGAGAAGATTCTCTTTATTAGATACATCGGGCCATGATAGATGAACAACAATTGAATTCTCAGAAGTTGCATCCTTTTCGACAGCTAATATTCGTTTCAATTTGGCAGAAGTATGAGGCAAAAAAGGTTCACTCAGCACGGCTAAGGCTGTCGCTATTTGAAGTGCCACATACATAATAGTCTGCACCCTTTCTTTATCTTCTTTAATGACCTTCCACGGTTCTTCATCTGCAAGATATTTATTGCCTAGTCGTGCAAGATTCATTAGTTCCTGACTTGCTTCACGAAAACGGTAGCGTTCAATGGAGTCTGAAATAATTTCAGGGTATTTTTTAAAGGTGTCTATAGTGTCCTTATCAACCTTCGTAAATTGCTTTGGATCAGGGACCACACCGTCAAAATATTTATTGGTAAGCACCACAACCCTATTTATAAAATTCCCAAAAATGGCAACCAATTCATTATTATTTCGTGCCTGGAAATCTTTCCATGTAAAATCGTTGTCCTTGGTCTCCGGGGCATTTGCCGTAAGGGCATAGCGCAAGACATCCTGCATATCGGGGAATTCTTCCAAATACTCGTGAAGCCAAACAGCCCAGTTCTTCGAAGTAGATAATTTGTTCCCCTCCAGGTTGAGAAATTCATTAGCCGGAACGTTTTCAGGCAAAATGTAATCCTTGTGCGCCTTGAGCATACTAGGAAAAATAATGCAGTGGAAAACTATATTGTCCTTGCCTATAAAATGTACAAGCTTGGTATCTTTTGCCTTCCAGTATAGTTCCCAGTCTTTTCCGGTTCTTGCTGCCCATTCCTTTGTAGATGAAATATATCCTATAGGGGCATCAAACCATACATATAAAACTTTTCCTTCACCACCTTTGACTGGAACAGGAATTCCCCAATCCAGATCTCTGGTTACGGCTCTTGGTTTTAAGCCATCATCTATCCATGATTTGCATTGCCCATAAACATTGGGTTTCCAATCATTTTTATGACCAACTATGATCCATTCTTTTAAAAAGGCTTCATACCTGTCTAAAGGGAGGAACCAATGTTTGGTTTTTTTAAGAGTTGGAATGGCTCCGGAGATTGTCGATTTCGGATTTATCAGGTCTGTCGCATTTAGTGAAGAACCGCAGTTTTCACATTGATCTCCATAAGCCTCTTCGTACCCGCATTTAGGGCAAGTACCGATTACAAAACGATCTGCTAGAAATTGTTGTGCTTCTTCATCGTAAAGCTGGGCGGTCTCTTCTTCTAAGAAATCACCTTGTTCGTATAAGGTTTTAAAAAATTCTCCGGCGGTTTCATGATGAATTTGAGCGGAGGTACGAGAATAATTATCAAATGAAATTCCAAAATCTGTAAACGATTTTTTTATAATCCCATGGTATTTATCAATAAGTTCTTTTGGTGAAACACCTTCTTTTTTAGCTTTCATGGGTATTGCAACCCCATGTTCGTCACTTCCGCAAACAAAAGCTACATCATTCCCGGTTAACCTCAGGTATCTTGCATAGATGTCTGCAGGAACATATACCCCGGCCAGGTGCCCAATATGAATAGGGCCATTAGTATAAGGCAAAGCTGCAGTGATTGTATATCTGGCAGGTTTATGCAGGTGTTCCGACATCAAAAACAGATTAAGGCACAAAAATAACTATTATTTCAGACCAAACACCAAGTACCCCACAAAAAGAAAACCCCCGGAACACCAGATCCCTTTATAGGGGATTACTGATGTCCGGGGGCAATTATGCAAAGTAGGGGTAACCTAGGCTACCATTATCGATTTAGACATTTTCTTGTCTGAAACTTGTATCCTGTAAATGTATTTACCGGTAGACAGATGCGATGGTAAATTCTCCCTAATGTTAATTTCGGCAGAACCTTCGGCCATAATCTGATTATAAACAGTTCCAACATTTTGCCCCAGGATATTATATAATTGAATATCAACATGAGCAGTAAAAGGCATTTCTAAATAGATATGCGGCGTACTGTTAGTTGGATAAAATGGTTTGTGTACAATTGCTTCCAGTAGTTCCGGAGTTGGGTCTTCTGCAACCGGATCCTCAGGCATTGGAGGCGTTGGTGGTTCATCACTATATACAATAGGTGGGAATTCCACACCACTACAATTAAAGCCAAGATCTACAGGTGCATAAGGGTGATCAAGCAAGTGCTGCTCTACCAATGGTATTGGCACGCAAAGCCATTCAGCCAGCACCGTGGCATATAGGTCCCTAAAGTCCATAGTATATTCCAGATTTCCACGCCCGTTAGGACTTTCCAGGGAAGGGTGCTCCCCTACAAAGGCACTGCCATTTAGTCCTGAACCGAAAAATAGGGTAGGGGCAGCTTTACCGTGGTCTGTACCATTTGAGCCGTTTTCGAATATTCGTCTTCCGAATTCAGAAAATGTCATGCTCAATACCTTTTCATCTTGTTGCGTGAATGCAATATCTTCATAGAAATTATTGATGGCAATAGACAAATTGGACATTAATCTTTCATGGGCAAGCGGTTGATTACCGTGGGTATCAAAGCCTCCCATTGAGATCATGTATACTTTTGTGCCTAAATTACCTTTAATGAGCCTTGCCAAAAGGGCTAATTGCCTTGCAAAACCATTGTCCTGATACTCAACCTGATTTTGTCCTCTTTCATAGGCTTCATGTATAAGTCCGGAGTACTCATAGGTAGTATTAGCCACTCCTCTTAAGAACTTAAGCTGATCTCCATACATACAGTTGTTAAACAAACTGTCATCAAGGCTATACTGAACTCCAGATTCGGCAATTTCTTCAAGCTGATCAATATTCGAAGTAACGAAAGCATAGTTGGTTTCTTCGCCCTGGAATACCAGACTGCCAAAATTTCCAATTTGAATGGCGGCCGGAGCTGCAGGTGGGTTTACGAGGTAATCGGGATAAATATTTTCAAAATAGCGACCCATCCAACCCGTATCCAGTCCATCGAAACCGGTAGTTGTCAAATCGGTATTGGCATAGATATCAGATCCTGTAAAGTGCGATAAACTTTGATTCTCATAACCTACACCATGAACCGCTTTTACTTGCCCGGCACCCCACATGGGTTCCAGGGAATTCATATATGTAGGGATTCCAAACTCATCTGTAAGTTTAAGGATCTTACTTTCAGGAATATAGATATTAGGCCTTGCATTGGCATAAGTATCGTACTGTTCAATAGGAATAACGGTACTCAGTCCGTCATTACCACCTGATAAACGTATCAGGATCAGAATACTATCTGTATCGGCATTGGCAATAGCCGCGGTCAGTGGGGACGGTGCAGATGCAGTCAGCATGTTACTGCCGAGCATCATTGAACCAGACCCGGCAATGCCCAATGCCTGTAAAAAGGATCGACGGCTCCAATACTTATGCTCCTCGTCGTGCCCGTTATTATTCTTTATATTTATAGGTAAATGATTATTAGACATAGTCGTAGGTTTTATTTTAGTTGAAACTCAGGTTGTCTGGATAAATGCATAAGCAATAAGAATACTTGTGAAGGTACTTCCGGGCTAACGGAAAGCATCCATAATCCAAGTCCACCAGGAATATAATCCGGACCGTAATAGTTTTCCGGTACGTCTTCTATTTTGAAAACAGACATTGCATTTTCAAAATCCTGAGGTGTAAGCAATCCTTTTGGGGTAATTTTATCTACTATGGCTCTTACCACAGTTTCAGGATTACTAGTATTATTGTCAGCGGCACCAACTGCATCCATGGCCAGCGTACGGAACTGCTGCGGGTTATTCTGGTAGAACATTTCCAGATATACTTCAGCAGAGAGCCATCGCCCGATCATAAAGTTGGTATTAATCCATGTCCTGTCTCTCTGCCATCCGGCAACATCAACAGGGTCAAAAAGTTCCTGACCTAAAAGTCGGCTGGTATCAATCACATTAAGTAAAGTTCCATTATCATAGGCGAAATTGGTTTCATTAATTAGATTAAGATAAATGTCAAACGGACTTTTAATGATTACTCCTATAGCTTCATCATCAAAAAAGTGTTCACTAGAGAAAAGTTCTGCAAGTACAGGGGCAATTTCAAAGTTGTTGGCAACAAAAGTATTGGCCATGCCTGAAATTATCATTTGTGCATTCCCTGCATCATCACTAGAATCGGGATGAACAAAATACTCATATAATTTTCCACAAATAAAGCCGGCTATTTCATTAGGCCTTTCCTGAAAGAGGATGTTTATAACGTCATCATAACCCCAATTACCGGTCTGGCCCAAAATGGTTTTAGGGCCGGCATCAAATCGGGTGGGATCAAAAAGAACCTGTTCACAACCTATTTCACCTCTTTCAACATAGCCGGTAAGAGCCTTAGCTGTTTCAATGATATCTTCTTCAGTGTAACCGTTTCCTTCACCTAATGAGAAAAGTTCATACAATTCCCTTGCATAATTCTCATTGGGGTTATTACCATTATTATATACACCATCCAGGTAGTAAAGCATGGCACTTGTAAGGCCAATTTCACTAACAAAGGTTCTAAAATTGCCAATCGCATTTCTTTGAAGGCAATTCACATAATAATAAAGGAAAGAATTACAATCATAAACATCCAGCTCTGTAACAAAGTGGTTGCTCCAGAAAAAGCTTAGCCGTTCCCTGAGATTGTTGTTCAACAAGCCATTGGTATAGCTTATTCTCCATTCCTCACTTTGGGCACGTCTAACTTGTCTGGCCAGATCATCGTCGGCCGGATAGTTGCTGTTGTTCCAATCTGCCCATGCAGGAGCAGGAGTGGGGGGCATAGTGACTGCTTCATTGATCAGACTATTTACCAAAGCGCTGGCATCTGCGCCGCTAATGTAGAGGTATTACAATTAACGAAGTATTCCATAGTTTTTTAGGCTTTAAGAACGTTCATGTGTTTAGGGGCAAATTCTTAACGCTTAAACTTAGTGGATATTATGGTCTTCCAAGTATTTTCGTTATTCTGCAGGGAAATTACAATCTTCTTACTGAAATTAGGACGGGGTTGCCGATTTTTTCGACAAACTGCTTCATTTTTTAAGAAATAGAGGAAATTATGGGTGCGCATAATGATTTCGGGAAGGAAGGAGAAGAATTAGCCGCCGCATATTTAGTAAAAAAAGGATACCTCATAATATGTCGCAATTACCGCTATATGAAAGCAGAAATTGACATCATTGCGCAAAAGGGAAGTATAATTGCAATAATTGAAGTAAAATCGAGAAGTTCAGTCTATTTTGAACAAATAGCTGAAACGGTGAGTAAAAAGAAAATTATGTTGCTGGTATCTGCGGCGGATTATTATATAAATACAAATAAATTGGATAAGGAAGTTAGATTTGACATCATTACCATCCTTAAAGAAAACAACAAATTTCTCATTGAGCATTTCGAAGACGCTTTCTATCATTTTTAAATATTTGTTTTATTTATAACATTATGTTATTTTTACCGCAATACTTAAGTTATGAAAACCATCTCCTCCGTTGTAGAGCATTACATAAAAAAGAAACCCTTTTTACAAAGTGCGCTTGCCCAGGGAATTATTAACCTTACCTCACTGTCCAGAATAATTAAACCAGACATTCAGGAAGAGTTGGGAAAGGATATTCGCAATGGGGCTATAGTAATGGCTCTTAAGCGATTGTCGGATGATCTTGAATTCAGGGCAACCCACAAAATCATAAAAGTCCTTAAGAATATTGGAGAAATCACGGTTCGTTCATCACTAACGGATTTTACTTTTCTGGTATCTGATACCATTTTAGAAAACCAAACGAAACTGCTCGATGAGGTTAACAAAAACAAGGAGGTATTTTATACTTCGTCCAGAGGGGTTAATGAGCTTAATATTGTGGTTAGTAATAGTCTGGACAATACTGTAGAAAAGTTACTTAAGGATGAAAAGTGTACGCAAAAGGCAGAAAACCTATCTTCGATTACTGTAAAACTCCCGGCAGAGAATGTTTCTGTTCCGGGCATTTACTATTTCATTTTTCAGCGATTGGCATGGGAGGGAATTATTTTATACGAAGTAATTTCCACTACCAATGAATTTACAATCCTGGTAAATGATGACCAGGTAGATATCGCATTCAAAACTATTAAGGATTTAAAGTCTTTGTAAACAGGGATATAAATTTCAGCTAATTGGGCTTAATGGGTCCATATACAGCATCACGGAAACTTTTGTGCAGACCTATTTGGTCATAAGGAAACAGTTGTACAAATAGGACAGCTGTAAGTTTATTTACCGGGTCTATCCAAAATAGGGTACTTGCTGCTCCATCCCAAAAAAATTCACCAACTATACCGTTGTTTTCTTCCTTAGATGCCGGCGGACGCAATCTTACCGCGAAGTCAATACCAAAACCAACCTGTCCCTTGCTGGGAAGGAAGGACCTTTTTTCAATGCTGTCATCCAAATGATTCGTAGACATTAGCTTTACCGTTTCTGGCTTAAGAATAGTAACGGAATCCAGTGTTCCTTCATTAACCATCATTTGAGCAAAACGCATATAATTGTCTAGAGTAGAAGTAAGGCCAGAGCCGCCCCTGGTTAAAGGCCAGTGATTAAAATAATCGGATTTCGCCTCCTCATCGGGCAGTTGCCTGAGATGGCCCGGGGTTTCCCGGAAATACATTGCAGAAAAACGATCACGATCCTCTTCAGGGACATAGTACCGTGTCTCTTGCATGCCTAACGGATCTAAAACATTTTCCCTGACATATTCACCATAAGGCTGTCCGGAAATCCGTTCAACCAAAAAGGCCTGGACATCCACACAGGGACCGTATTCCCATTGTTCTCCCGGATGAAAAAACAGCGGTGTTTCGCCCATTTTTTGAGCCATTTCAACCAGGGTATTATTCCTGTTTAAAGCGTCAGCTTCTTTTATCATTTTGCCGAGACCCGGAATGTCTGCGTTCCTGCCAAATCCGGCGGTATGACGGGTAAGGTCACGGATGGTCATCGGCCGCCTGGGATCTGTAAGAATAGGATTCCCCATTGCATCTTCCCTTTCATAGACTTTCATATGGGCAAACTCAGGGGCATATTTAGCAACCGGATCGTCTAACTCAAAAGCACCATCTTCATAAAGGGTCATAAGTGCAGTGCCGGTTATAGGTTTGGTCATGGAATAGATTTGCACAATAGTATTGCGGTCCATTGGTTTCTTCTTCTTTCGATCTGCATAACCAAAAGCGTTATAATAGACTTCATTATTATTTTCATAGATGAGGGCAGAAACCCCTGCTACATTCCCGGAGTCAATAAAACTTTTTAGTGTAGAGTCAATTCTTTGAACCGCCAAATTATCAATTACAACCGGAGCATTTTTAGATTCGCTTTGAGGCTTATCAGATTCTTTACACGCAAATCCAAGTAGCAAAAAACCTACTACAGCTAATAGTTTTAACTTATTCATCATAGATTCATTTTGGTTAAAAAAAGTTTTAGTTCATCGTATAATTACAACATTTTTTTTGATTTATATTGAATTACTATTTTGGGATTAATACGTTTAAGATGGTCAATAAATTCAGTTTTATCCCTGGGTGAAATGAGGATGCTATTGTGCTGTTTGTAAACAATGTTTAGCCGGTCAAAGGATGCAGCCGGAGCACTTATGATGTTATTGGTTTCTGATACTATTCTAATTGTTGTGATATCAATTTTTTTGTTGACTATAAAGCCTGATTTGACGACTAAAAAATTTCCAGAGATTACATAATAGGTGTTCAACAACAGATAGAAAATAAAGACCAGGACCATAAGGTTAATTAGTAAACCCGGCCATATTGGCGGTGAAACCATAGGAATAGTGCTTCCAATTATTATGACCAGAATTATGAGTACTAGACCGTGGCTAATTTTTGATGGATATTTCTTCATTTTAATTTCGGTTGCCCGGATATATGTAGCGGTTGAGTTGTTAACCCATTGGTATATACGGACAGTTAGCCGCAATGCTTTTTACTTGCTTATATTTAAAAACGAATCTACAATTATATTATACAAATTTCATTTTCTGCATCTTCTAAGTGAAGCAAATCAGGATTTATCATCATCAGCGTTTTTGTTCTTTGGCGCGAGTGAAGTCCCCATTGCAGCACCTATCGCTATCCCTAAACTAAGCCACAATCCCAAATTATCTGTTGCAACTCCTATTGCAGTTCCAATGGCAACTCCAAATGTTATGCCTAAAGCTAAGCTATTTCCTTTTTTCATTTGCTATTTTATTTATAATACAATCCAATATATGCCCTCTGCTTTATAATTTGTTCTAATCGAAGAGTTATTTTCTGCAAAACTCAATTTAATTGATCACTTTAGGTGGCTCACGTTCTTTTTTCTTATTCATGATGGTTGATTTTTTGAGGCCGGAGACCTCAATAACATGGTGTTCAGTAAGCGTAGCTATAGATAAGGAATACAT
>NZ_CAMYIP010000079.1:19446-129860 GCF_947258525.1 uncultured Eudoraea sp. | reverse complement strand
AACCAACTGGTCCATGCTACTACTTATTATTTTTGGCAGTATAGTGGCCTTTACTTCCTTTAATTACCTTTTAAAAAATGTTTCCCCGGAAAAGGTGGCCACCAATACCTATGTTAACCCCATTGTTGCGATGTTTCTGGGTAGTTATTTTTTGAATGAACCCATCACCCTGCAATCCATAATTGCCGCTATTGTGTTGCTTACCGGGGTGTATTTTATTAACACCAGAAAAAAAATAATGCTTTTATCCAGGTTTAAAAAATAGTAATTAAATGCTCAGAAAATTCTTTGATAAAAAAATAAGGGGTTTCGGACAAAAAATGTAGGGGTTCGTCCGTTAATCAAATAATTATTTTGCCCGGATTGGTATATTAGAAATATATTTAAAGTAATTGCAATACATTAATTAACAATAATTACAAAACTAACGGATAATTATATTAAATTTATAACATTATGGCAACTATTAATATTTATGTAAGCAAGATTGCAAATTCAGGTCAACTAAGCTTAAGATTAGGGACAGCTATACCGGGAACGCCCGATGATCCAGACAATGATACACTAGTAGCAGGCGTAGATCCAAGTGATACTGTCAGATGGTCGGTGGATCAACATCCAGATCCCGGGCGCAATAATAATTTGACACTTGTACATGTAAAAGCCGCTATTCCTGCACCAGGTCCGTATTTAAATTCTCAACAATTACTCGAAAATGCAGAATATTCAGCAGAATATACACCAGATCCAATGGGTGTGATTACTGCCACTGTACTTGCAACTCCACCTCCTGCCAAACCAGGTGAGGCAAAAGCCTTTGAAAATTACCAAATAGGATACTTTCAATCTTTTCCCCCACCTACTGATCCAACAGTACCAGAGACTTGGGATGATCCAAGACTTCAAATGAATTGAAGAAAAAACTTGTTATTTATGAATAATAATGTCATTTAAAAGAAAAGCCTATTATATAATAGGCTTATTCTATTTTATGACCGTCATTCTAATTGGTCAAGATCAGAAATTGGCAGATAGCCTTATTCTGAAATATAATTCTCCTCCTTCATTTATCTTCATTATGGCTATTTACAGAAAGGCAATGCACTCCAATTTAAAGGTAACAATGCAGAGGCATTAGAATCCTATTTTAAAAGTCTTGAATTTGCGAACCGTACTGATGATGAAAAAGGAATTGGTTCACTTATGATCTCTATAGCAGGCACCTATACGGCCATGGATAATTTCAAAAATGCCCAAACCTACTTCAGTAAAGGAATAGAGGTTTTACGTAAAGTAAATGACTCTATTAAAATTGCTACCGCATTGTTAAACGCCGGGGATGATTATTTTAATTCTAACAAATTAGATTCCGCACTTATTTATACATCCGAAGCAGTGGACATATTTGAAAAGATCAATTACTCGCTTGGTCAGGCTTATAGTTTGGGAAATTTGGGGATGATATATGCAGAACAGGAAAAAGATAAATTGGCGGAAGCCTATATCAACAGTGCCATATCCATCCTGGAGGAACTGGAGGATTATTACCCTATTTCAGTGTATTTAACCTATATGTCAGACATCTATATAAGAAAGAATAATTTTCCAACCGCTTTGAGTTATGCAACAAGAAGCCTGGAGCTGGCTACCCAATATGGGTTAAAGGAACAAATTAGCGACGCCAACCTAAAGCTTTCAGAACTTTATGAGGTGACCGGAGACCTGGCAACTTCGTATAAATATTATAAAGATCATATCACTTATAGAGACAGCTTAATAAATTTGGAAAATGTACAGCAAGCGGCTGATCTGCGGACCAATTACGAAGTTTCCCAAAAACAGATTGAAGTGGATCTGGCAGACCAAAGACGTAAAAATCAGCGCAATATATCTATTGCAACCGCTATAGGTTTGTTCATGTTTTTGCTGATGGCAATTGGGTTATTTAGGCGAAATAACTATATCAGAAAAACAAAACAGATCATTGAAGAAGAAAAAGAACGCTCGGATAAGCTATTGCTCAACATCCTGCCCGAAGAAACGGCGCTGGAATTGAAGGAAAAAGGAAAGGTAAAAGCCAAAAAATACGATGCCGTAACGGTTTTGTTTTCAGATTTTAAAGGTTTTACGAGTTATTCCGAAAAACTGTCTCCCGAAGCTTTGGTAGAAACCGTGGATTTTTACTTTTCAAAGTTTGACGCCATTATAGTAAAACACGGCCTGGAAAAAATTAAAACCATAGGGGACGCCTATATGTGCGCCGGAGGCTTGCATGATAATGAAAAGGACCACGCCGGCAAAATGGTTTTGGCTGCCATGGAAATAGCCGCCTTTGTGGAGGATACCAAAAATAATATCGCTGCAAGTGAATTAACTTTTGATATCCGCATCGGCATCAATACCGGTCCGGTTGTGGCCGGGGTAGTTGGGACCAATAAATTTGCCTATGATATCTGGGGCGATACGGTAAATGTGGCCTCACGTATGGAATCGAATTCGGAAGCCGGGAAGATCAATATCAGTGAAAATACCTATGAGTTGATAAAAGACAGTTATGACTGTGCCTTCCGGGGAGAAATAAAAGTAAAGAACCGGGGGAGTCTAAAAATGTATTTTGTAGAGGGACAGAAAAGCAGTATCCCGCTTAAATTATGAGGCTTACGTATTACATCTTTTTATTGGGATTTATTAGCCAGTTAGGCGCCCAACAGGCTTTTAAGCCGGGTAAAGTAATCGATTCTATTCCGGTTTCTAATACCGCCAATGAAACTTTTGCGCTTTACTTGCCCACCTCCTTTGAGCCTTCAAATGAGTCCCCTATCCTTTTTATTTTCGATCCCGGTGGGAGGGGAAGGATCGGAGTAGAAACTTTTATAGAGGCCTCCGAATCTTATGGTCATATTCTGGTCTGTTCAAATGACTCCAGAAATGCACCTTATGAGCGCAATTTTAACATAGCTGCCAACCTTTTCGATCATATATTTTCACGATTTACCATTGATAAAAATCAAATGGTTCTGGCTGGTTTTTCAGGAGGGTCCAGATTGGCCTGGGCCATAGCCCTTGCCGCCGGGAACCTAACAGGAGTAATTGCCTGTGGTGCAGGCGTATCTGAAGCATCCCCTGCTATACTTCAAAAACAAGAATTCTCTTATGCAGGCATATGTGGCAACAGTGATATGAATTTTGGAGAAATGCTGGATGTAAAAACCTATCTCACAAATAAAAAGATTAGTAATACACTATTTACATTCGATGGCGGTCATGACTGGCCCCCTGCTGCAGAGATTAACCGGGCATTTGAATGGCTCGCCATTGAGTCTCATATTAAAGGAAAGAAAGTAAAAACAGAAGAAGAACTTCAAAAAAGTTTTAGGCTTACTTATGAATTTGCAAAAAAATCTGAAGCAGATGCTGATATACTAAAAGTGGCAGAACACTATGAGCGTATCTTAAGTACCTATGGTTCTATTTATAAACTGGATACGATTTCTTCGCACTTGAATCTCCTTAAAAAGGAGAGTGCTTATAAAAGGGCATTGAAGTCCAGAACCAAAGCCCTGGCTGAAGAGAAGGAATGGACCCGAATCTTTTATGAACGCTTCAATTCAGACTACAATCAACCCCAAAATGCAGATATGGCCTGGTGGAACAAAAAACTAACTCAACTTAATGACAAATACGCAAATGCTGAAATTGAATATCAACGAATGCTTGAGCGGGTACAGTTTAATTTATTCGCCATAGCCTATTCCAGAAATAATCCTCTGATATACAAGTCTAGTGAGGAGCAAAAAAAATTCTGTATCGCCTTGGGTAAACTTGTTAGCCCAAACTGACCTAATGTAGTTTGGTAATTCGACTGCCCGGGTTAAATGAACCGTCTAAATTCAATCTCATAACGAATTACTAAAATAAGTATCTTAGCATTAGGTATGACCAGAGATTTTATAGAAATAAATGACTTCGTAGTACTATTAGAATATGCAGATTCTAAAGAGGAGATTATTGATAGCTGCGGTTTTGATGAAGATGTGATTGCGTTTGCCTTTTATGGTTCGGGGAATGTAGATTTAAAAGTAGAATGCAGTTATAAACAGCAAAACTACAACAATACCAAGGGGTTGGCTATGTCTTTTTTTGCCAATGGAAATGTTAAGTTTATACACACTGTTTCTAAGAATAAAAAACTGTCTTGTGTAGTCATTTTGTATAGTATAAAAAATTTAAAAGAACTCCCGGACACGGAACGTGAATTGTATGCACAGTATGTTAACGAACTTATTAACCCGAGTAATGATTATGTGGAGGGCCCTACTTTTTTTATGGATCATAACATGCAAAATGCGGTCGATAAAATTTTTGCAAACACTTACAAGGGCCCGGCCAGGTCCTTATTTTTAAGGAGTCAGGTTACAGAATTATTAGCACATTTTTTTGCCAAAGTTTCAGGTTCAACCAAAGACAAAACCAAAACAATAAAGGATACTGAAAGACAAAAGTTATATGAGGCCAAAGAAATACTTACTAAGAATATGGAGACCCCTCCATCTATAGCTGAACTTTCGAGACTCATAGGTTTGAATGATTTTAAACTCAAAAAGAGTTTCAAGGAATTGTTTGGTTTTCCTGTTTACAAATACCTGCAAAATGAACGTCTTATAAAGGCTCATGAGCTTTTAAGCTCTAAAGAAGTTAGCATACAGGAAGCAGCATGGTCCGTAGGCTATGAAAGCCTGAGTTCATTTTCGAACGCCTTTATCAAAAAGTATGGCTTTAGACCAAGTGAGGTAAAGTCATAATCCTTTTCGAACAAATTTCAATCCTTTTCAAACAAATAAGTCATAACGCTTAGTCGCAAATTTGCATTGTAATCTTAAAACAATGTAATAATGACTTCTTTAAATTTTGATACACAAACCATAGTATTAGTACTGGCAACACTTTTAACCGGACTTACAGCAGGTCTATGCTTTACCTGGAACAATGCGGTTACTCCTGGTGTTGGTCAACTGGTTGATATGGGCTATTTGCGCTCTTTTCAGGAGATGAACAGGGCCATTATTAACCCAATATTTCTAATCGTATTCTTTGGCCCTTTCTTTTTGCATATAGCCAATATTTTTTTATTCAAAACATCTTCGGGAGCCATATTATGGCTGGTTATGGTATCAGCCGCTCTGTATATCATCGGGTTAGTAGCAGTCACCATATTCGGAAATGTGCCCTTGAATGAGCTATTGGATAAAACAGATTTGATGCAGGCCAGTGCCGAAGAATTAAAACTGTTACGGGACAAGTTCGAAGTAAAGTGGAACAGGTTTCATCTTATCAGAACTGTAAGTACAGTACTATCATTCTTATTACTGATTATTATCTGTCTTAGCAGAATAAATACCATAAATACATAATCTATAAATCTTAAAAATTAACATCATGAGAAAAAAACAAAACATTTTAGTATTAGGCGGCAAAGGAAAAACAGGCCGTCGCGTTGCAAGCCGTTTAATTGAAAAAGGGCAAACCGTTAGAATTGGATCACGTAGTGAAAAACCCTCTTTTGATTGGGAAGATCCTTTAACATGGAAAGGAGCATTGCAAGGAATGGAGAGCGTTTATATTACGTTTCAACCAGATTTGGCGGTTCCGGGAGCAAAAGAAGCCATTGAAGGATTTACAAACCTGGCGGTTAAATCCGGTGTTCGGAAAGTAGTACTCCTATCAGGAAAAGGGGAGCAAGAAGCTGAGGAATGTGAGCGAATTGTCATGAATTCCGGTTTGGATTGGACCATTGTGAGAGCGAGCTGGTTTAATCAGAATTTTAGTGAAAGTTTCTTCCTGGATCCTATTTTGGCAGGCCATGTAGCTTTACCAAAGAATGAGGCTCAGGTACCTTATGTAGATGCCAATGATATTGCAGATGTGGTGGTTGCCGCTTTACTTGATGATAAGCATAATAACGAAATATATGAGTTAACCGGCCCACGTACGCTTACTTTTTCAGATGTGGTCCGTGAAATATCTGAGGCAACAGGCAGGGAAATTCAATTCACACCAATTAGCATGGAAGAATATAATGCAATGATGAAGGAATTTAACTTACCTGATGACTATCTATGGTTAATCAATTATTTGTTTGAAGAAGTTTTGGTAGAGAGTAATTCAATTGTCACCAACGATATTGAAAAAGTATTGGGAAGAAAACCTATTGATTTTACTACATATGCCCATGAAGTTGCGAAATCTCATGTGTGGGATGGAGTAGGGATGGAGCGCGTATAACAGTATTCTTAACCAATCCATTTTGGATCATCTATTATATAAACCTAATAACATAAATACAATGGAAATTAAAAGAGCAATAATATCAGCAGCAATAGTATGGGCCATAGGCGTTACGGCATATATCCTATCTTTTTTTGTAAAAATCCTGGATAATCCGGAATTACAGGCAAATATTGTACTCACTTTGGCTTTGATACCAAGTGTAATCCTTGGGGCAAAATATTACTATAAAACCGGAGCAGAAACACATGGTTTTAAATTAGGGGTTTTCATGTTTTTGGTAACTATTTGTTTTGATGCCATAATAACTGTTCCCTTATTTATTATCCCGGCGGGTGGAAGTCATCTTACATTTTTTACAGACGCCTGGTTTTGGTTTATTGGACTGGAGTATATTTTGCTGGTAGGGATTTATGCAGCGTTCAGGATAAAAATCCTGAAAGGAAGAGCCAGTTAGAAATTTTCTTGTAACATTTTATAAAAAGAGTTGTCTAATTAAGAACATATTAAACTTTTTAAGTTTTACATCTAACTAATACTCGTATGAACAAATTATTTTTATTCGCTGCTATACTGATACTTTGGCAGGTACCGGCGCAGGAAAAATTTACAAGCTCACAATGGCAGGAAGACCTGCGTTTTTTACAAAATACCGTTCATAAGGATTATCCTTTTCTGTTTAAAAAGACCACGGCAGGGGCTTTTGACGAAGCTATAGCTGAATTTGATAAGGCCATTCCTCAAATGCAGGATCATGAGGTTCTTGTTGGTTTCAGTAAGATAATAGGGATGTTCAAATACGGGCATACCAGAGTAAGTTATTCTGAAGGACCTGTACAATACCATGAACTTCCCATCTATACTCACTATTATAAAGATGGAATTTATATTCATGGAGCACATAAAGCGTATGAATCTATAGTAGGTGCAAAAATCCTGGAAGTAGAAGGGAAATCTATAGCAAATGTCTTGGAGGCAATATATCCTGTAGTTCCTGCCGAAAACGAGCAATTTTTTAAGGCCTATGGGGGTAATTATTTAATTGTCCCCGAAGTGCTGCACGCGCAGGGCATAACAAAAAGCCTTAAAAATAAGATTACTTTTAAAGTAGAAAAGGAAGGAAAGACCTTCACTACAGAAGTAACTGCCGGAGAGCCACAAAATGGTCACCTTGCCTATGGGGAGGTAAAACCGGAGACAGATTGGGTAGGGGCAAGAGATCAGTCAAACAGCCCTTATTACCTAAAAAACCTGGACAAGATCTATTATTTTGAATACCTGCCGGAACATAAGGCGGTTTATGTGCGCCATAGCCAGATACAAGATGATCCTGATGAAAATATCCCTGCATTTTACGAACGCCTGTTTGAATTTATTGACAGCAATGAAGTAGAGAAATTAGTGCTGGACGTGCGACTTAACGGTGGTGGTAATAACTATAAGAATAAGCCTATAGTTACAGGAATAATAGAAAATCAAAAGATCAATCAACCCGGAAAATTCTTTGTGATCATAGGGCGTCGCACATTTTCTGCTTGTCAGAATTTAGTGAACGAGCTTGATAATTATACCAATGCTATTTTTGTAGGTGAACCTACCGGTGAGAATATTAATTTTTATGGGGACAACAACCGTGTAGAATTGCCAAACTCCAAGCTGGCCATTTACCTATCCTTTGCCTGGTGGCAGGATAAGCCACAATGGGAAAATGCAGATTATACTGTGCCACATTTGGCTGTAGAACCCGCCTTTGAGGACTATAGTGCCAATGAAGATCCGGTATTGGAGGCCGCTCTCAATTTTTCTGCCGATAATTTTATCATAGATCCTATGGGGTACTTAACCCAGTTATTTATGGATCAAAAATTTGAATTTTTAGCCACGGAAGCACAACGACTGGTACAGGATCCTGCGTATAAGTTTTTCAATTTTGAGGGAGAATTTAATAAAGCGGGTTATCAGCTATTGGGCTCCGGCCAATTTGAAGGAGCGCTGTATGTCTTTGAAATGAATACCAAACTTTTTCCGGAATCTCCTAATACCTGGGACAGCCTGGCAGAGGGTTACTGGAAATCCGGTGATCTGGTAAAGGCCAAAGAATATTACAATAAAGCCATACATCTAGATCCTGAAGGTGCAACTGCCAAGAATTCAAAATCCATGTTAAAGAAGATGGAAACAGAACAGTAGGAGTATGTAATTACTTAATTGTACGTAAATTGCTTCAGCTTATAAAGCAATCTTATACCTTCATTTAATACCTGGTTGAAGTGCTACAATTAATACAAAAAATACCGGAGGGCTATTCTGAAGGCATTTACAATACAAAAAAGTATAGCATTACAAAGGAATCTTTCAATGATGGCAGATCTTATAAAATATACGGTAAGGAACTACGGGGTAATGATTTTATAAGTTTGAATTATTATATTACTAAACATAATGAGCACTTAAAGCCCTGTGAAATGCCAGAACAAAAAGTGATTCATTTTTTGGAGCACATTCAAATTTTATACTAATTATATGCAGTTAGGATTGGGAACAGCCGCTCTGGGCCGACCACAATATATTAATCTGCGCCAGGAAAAACCTAAAGGACAGGATTTAGAAACCTTTAAAGAACAGGGATTTGCTGTTTTAGAAAACGCCTACAATCTTGGCATTCGTTATTTTGATACTGCCCCGGGCTATGGATTGGCAGAGCAGTTGGTTCTGGAATGGTTACGAACTAAAAATGACCCCAACATACAAATAGCCACAAAATGGGGATATACCTATGTAGCCAATTTTGATGCAAATGCTACTATTCATGAAATAAAGGAACACACTTTAAAGAAACTACGTGAACAATGGGAGGTTTCCAAAGCACTCATACCACATTTAAGGGTGTATCAGATACATTCGGCTACATTGGAATCCGGCGTATTGGATAATAAAGCTGTACTCGATCATTTAGCGTTTATAAAACAGGAATATCTTTTGGAAATAGGTATTACTGTAACAGGGGCAAATCAGCTAGCTATCATTAAAAAGGCGCTGGATGTCGCCATAGGAGGTAAACAGCTGTTTGATGCATTTCAGGTAACCTACAATATGCTGGATCAAAGTTTGGATGAGATATCAGGGGAACTTGTACGACTAGAGAAAAAAATAATCATTAAAGAGGCTCTGGCCAATGGCAGGGTTTTTAGGAACAAAGGGTATAAGCATTATGATAGCCTTTATGATAAACTTGAGCGATTAGCTAACAAATATGGGGTAGGAACAGATGCTATTGCATTACAATTTTGTGGGCAAAGGATCCCAAAAAGTATCGTCTTGAGTGGTGCAAGTAGCAGTAAGCAGTTGAAGCAAAATTTAAAATTTAATACTTTCCGTCTTACAGAAGATGAGCTACAGGAATTGGCGGCGTTCAAAATAGATCCAAACGCCTATTGGGAAGAACGAAAGCAATTGAAATGGAACTAACAGGATCTGTTGGTATCAAACACTTTTATGGATACTAATTTCCCTAAACCATTAATCTAAATTCTCATATCTTTATAAAAACCAAACCACTCAATTATGAAACTATCCATCTGCACTTTATTTCTTTTCGCTTTTACTTTTATTAGCTGCAATACGCCTAAACCGGCCGATAAGAATAGTGAAAAAGAAGAATCCACAAAATCACTTCCATATTTAACGTTTCAAAAAGAAAATTTGTTTCCCGGAGATGGCAGCTTACTCAGGGCTGAAGACGGGGTTGAACTGGAAGATGGGCGAGTTGTAGTAGTAGATCAGGCCAATGGCCTTAGACTAGTTGAAAAAGATGGTTCTAACAGACCATTCGGTGATTTCGCAGCAGCCGGTTTTGTGCATCTTCCACCGGAGGAGACTGCATCACCTAATGGTATGGTTCTGGAATACGACGGAAAACATATTTTGATGTCAGATGTCGCAGACGGAAAGATTTACAGAGTAAATATAGACTCAGAAAAAGTAGAAATGATCTATGATCATCCTTATGGGGTTAATACAATTTACAGAGATAAAACCGGGGCATTATGGTTTTCACAGTCTACGGAGAGTACTAATTTGAATGAAATGTTTCGTGATGTAAACATTCCTGTACCCCATGGAGCCGTTTTTAGAATGGCCGACTTTGACAGCCCGCCTGTTCAAATTATGGACAGTCTCTATTTTGCCAATGGTATTACAATGGACAAGGACGAAAAGCATCTTTATATTTCTGAAACTATGATGGATAGAGTGCATAAATTTGAAGTAGATACAAATAGCGGTAGTGCCAAATATGCCGGCGTGGCTGCAAATGTAGGTTCTCCTGATAATTTATTAATAGATCAGGAAGGTCGGTTAATTGTTGCTTCTCCTCTATATAATCAGGTAGTTGCTGTAGATTTTGAGAATCATTCGCAGCATGTGATTTTTGATGCCTCCACAAATGCTAATTCAAAGGTTAGCAACGAATATACCCGTAGAAGTCGTTTGGGAATGGAACGACTTGAATTACTAACGCCGGATCTGTTTCATCCCCTTCCGGGATTACTCACAGGGATGTTCTTCTCTAATGATGGCCAAACACTTTATATAACAAATCTGGGAAATGATATTTTGAAATATGATTTTCAATAATCCATTATCTTAGAACGTCTAACTGAGTTCCTTGCTGACAGACGGGCAGGAAAATGTGAATATGGTGACCCAAAATAGAATCCCCTGCAGGAGATTGTATGGAAGTTTGTTAGAGCAAAAATTGGTCATTGACTAAAAATTTATTATCGAAATTGCTGTTTTTTAAATTTTTGGTACCATCTTTGAACTCTAATAAGTATTATAAATACATTTAAATTAAATTACAATGAGTAAAGGAACAGTAAAATTCTTCAACGATTCCAAAGGTTA
The DNA here is from genome assembly GCF_947258525.1 of uncultured Eudoraea sp. Classification (GTDB taxonomy): domain Bacteria; phylum Bacteroidota; class Bacteroidia; order Flavobacteriales; family Flavobacteriaceae; genus Eudoraea. Next base: position 118,670 of record NZ_CAMYIP010000079.1, on the reverse strand, counting down.
CGGTTTTATAACTGAAGAAGGTTCAAACAAAGAACATTTTGTACATTTTTCCGGATTAATTGATGAGATTCGTGAAGGCGATGAAGTTGAATTTGATCTTACAGAAGGAAAAAAAGGATTAAATGCAGTAAACGTAAAAGTTATTTAACATATACGATTCTACTTTGAAACAAAAACCCATCAAGAATTTGATGGGTTTTTTTATATCCAAAGACTTGATATAAGTTAAACCTCACTTTGCTTAACATCAGATTCATGTTCCATCACATTCAAGTCGAGCTCATTAAAATTATTTGCTGCCTTCACCAATAGGGTAGAGCCTATGGTTTCAAACAATTGATTTGTTTTTAAAACAAACTGAGCCTGTTTTTCTATTTTAAAATTCGGTATCCCCACCAGGGTAAGATCAGTAGAGGCAGATTCCTGTTCAATGATTTCATAAAATGGTTTTTGCTCTACGGCATTATTAATAATTCTTATTTCAACATTAACTCTTAAATCTTCAACAAGTTTGGAAATATTTGAATGTATCTGGGTACTGTCAACATTGTTGTTGTTTACGAACAAAACCCTGATAATTGTATTGTTCCATTTTGGGGAGGCAATAATGAACCTGGCAATATTGAGCATCATCTCAGCATTCTTACTGTCGGTTTCCCGCCACCAAAGGTCTACTGTACTATAATTGCCAAATTTGGTTTTACGGTCAAAATCCAAATACAATAAATTGTAATCCAAATACAGTAAAGTCTTGGTCATTTTGGCATATTCCCATGAATTTTCCAAACCTTTGGGCCAACCCATCATTATGGTATTGGGTTCAACACCTGAAAATCCAAAGACGGTAGCAATATTAGTAATACCACTGTAGATGTTATCCACTTTTACCTGCCTGCCAAAAATACCAAGCTCCTTAAGGGATTCATCACGAACAACTTGATCTGTCTTTTTTAAAGGAGTATCATCTTTAGTATCCAGGATAAGCTTAAAATTAGTAACAATCCCGGTACGGCCCGAGACTGTTTTACATAACTCCAATAAATAGTGCTGATGATCACTTTTACCGCTAAAGAGAATAATATTTGGATTCCAACTAGCATTTTCGTCCTCTTCTGCATCTATTTTTTTTAACCCTTTGTTTACCACATTCTCCCAAACACTTCGCCATACGTCATTCGATTGCAGTTTTACTTCTTTTCGTTGGAGGCCGAAATACAAACCCCCAATTACAGCCAATGCCGCTAACATGGCAATCATATCTAACTTAAACATTACCGCAAAACAAGCAACAAACCCAAGCAGACCAATCCAGCGTTTAATCTTAAAACTTGGCTGAAAATCAGGATTCGCCCAACTTTCCAGGAAATATGTAATATTGATAAACCCATAGGCGGTCAGATAAAACATAGAGACCACACGGGCAATAATATCCAATTCCCCAATGAGAATGCCAGCCTCTGCAATAATAAAAACCATTAAAAGTGCATTGACCGGTTCATTATTTGTTCCCTTTCCTTTACTAAATATTTTAGGGGTCACCTTGTCAATTGACATAGCCTGTAAAATTCTTGGTCCGCCAAGAATGCCTCCTAAGGCCGAAGATAGGGTAGCACCCCATATCCCGGCTACAACCGCAGGTGCAAACAGGGCAATTTTCATTAGAATATTATAGTCCGTTTTCAATACATCTGAATTGATAGTAAAAGCTATAAAAACGGCTAGAACAAGATAGACTACCAGCCCTACACCAATAGCGGATAAAGTTCCTGTGGGAATCGATTTTTTAGGATCTTTTAAATCCCCGCTCATGGCAATACCTGCAGTAAAACCGGTAACCGCAGGAAAAAATATGGCAAAAACCACCTCAAGGGGTGCGGAGCCTTCTGTTGCCAGGATTGGAACTGTTTCCGGGACAAATTCAGAAGATCCGAAAAAGATAGCAAGCAAGGAAACGAAAATGGCTGCAAGGATTATATATTGCGCTTTTAAGGCCAATGATGTACTAATTAAAGCAATCACCGTTAAGGATAATAAGGCAATGGTTCCTGTTATTCTGATGTCATTGACGGTCATTCCAAAACCGAAGTACGCATTAAAGCTTTCCGAAAAACCCACCAAATAAAGGGCAATAGAAAATGCAGTACCTACAGCCAGGGCTATCCCAATTGAACCCCCTATGGGAATACCCATACTCCTTGATAGTACATAATAAATACCACCGGCTCCAATCTTTTTGTCGGTGGCTACTGAAGATACACTTAAACCCGTGGTAACAGCAATAACATGCGCAATTATAATAATAACAATGGTACCTAACAGACCTGCATTACCAACTACCCAGCCCAAGCGCATATACATGATAACCCCTAAAATCGTGAGTATGGAAGGGGTAAAGACTCCTGCAAAAGTTCCAAACTTCTTCTTTTCTGCCATTGATTAGCGTTGGTTGCCAGTGAAGGTTCTCAAAAGATGGGTAAGATAGCCAATATTTTTGAGTCAAATAGTGCCGTTTTGGTGATACTATGATCTATTCCAAAAAAAGTAAGTTCACTCTGCCTTATTCTATAGATATTTTATAATCGTCCATTAGTTTTTAACAGATTTTTATAAGGCAGAGCTATTATTTAGTAGTTATTTTGTTTAATATTTATGGATTGAATCTTAAACATTATTATGCTCAGATTTGGAAAGGTAATTTTATTTGCCATCATCTTATTCGTTTCAGAGAGTCTCCATTCACAAGTAACCACAACAGTTTATGGTAAAGTCTTGGACGAACTCGAAGCACCCCTTTTTGGAGCTTCTGTTTTTTTGGAGGGTACCCAACTAGGTGCACAAACCGATTTTGATGGTACATATGAAATCAAAGCGGTTCCGCCTGGGTCTTACAATCTTATTGTTACTTATCTGGGTTATAAATCCCAAACAAGATATAATATCATTGTTCGTTCTAAAGGAACCCCGGCCTATAATTTTGTTCTAGAAGTAGAAACGGAACAACTAAAGGAAGTGGTGGTGTCTAATGCCAACATAATCAGCAGGCCAAAAGAAACCCCTTTGTCTACACAAACGCTTTCAGCAGTAGAAATCGCCACCTATCCCGGAAGTAATAATGATGTGGTACAGGTTGCGCAGACCTTGCCCGGGGTATCACCTTCTATTGGCGGATTTCGGAACGATCTTATCATAAGGGGTGGGGCACCAAATGAATCGGTATATTATTTAGACGGGATGGAAATACCGAATATAAACCATTTTAGTACACAGGGGAGTGCAGGCGGCCCGGTAGGATTAATTAATGTATCATTTATAGACAATGTTACCTTATCCACATCTGCCTTTAATGCCCGTTATGACAACCCCTTATCCGGCGTACTGCAATTCGAACAACGCAATGGGAATAACAGAAATTTTGCAGGCAACTTCAGGGTAAGTGCCAGTGAGGCTGCGGTAACCTTAGAAGGACCCCTGTTTAAAAAAGGGGAAGAAACTTCCCAAACTACCTTTCTGGCATCTGTGCGACGCAGCTATTTAAAGTTTTTATTTGAAACTATTGGACTGCCTTTCCGACCGGATTACTGGGATTATCAGTTCAAAGTAGACCATCAAATAGATGACTTTAATAACCTTAGCTTAATAGGTTTAGGATCTATTGATGATTTTTCTGCTGCTCCACCCGATGAGTTTGATCCGGAATCCGAAGCCCAACTGGAACAGGCACCATTTATCAAACAACGTTCCAATACCATTGGCCTTAGTTGGCGTAAACGCTTTAAAAATGGTAATGGTTATATGCTTACTACTTTAAGTAATAACAGGCTGGCAAATGACTTTACAAGATACGATGATCCCATAAACGAAACGGGGGTAATCTTTAATAATGATGCGACCGAATCTGAAACCAAACTTCGGTATGAATACACCCAATTTTTTTCAGACTGGAAACTTAGTACCGGTTTTAACCTTCAGTATGCAGATTACAAAAACAACACATTAGATCTTACTAATAGTGCTTTGTTTAACACGGAAATAGACTTTATGAAATATGGGGTTTTTGCCAATTTAACACGCTCATTTTTTAATAATAAGCTGGACCTTTCTTTTGGAATCCGAATGGATGATGATGGCTTTACCCAAAACGAAAGTCTTTTGAGCACCTTTTCACCACGTTTTTCGGCCTCATATGAGTTTGCCACAGACTGGCGTTTGAACGCCTCGGTAGGTCGTTATTTTAAAATTCCTCCTTATACTATTCTTGGATTTAGAAACAATGAGAACGAATTGGTAAACCGGGATGTAGATTATACCAGGTCTGATCATTTTGTTTTAGGGGTACAGCATTACTTTTCTCCTTCCTCGAGTATATCTGTGGAAGGCTTCTATAAAGCCTATTATGATTATCCGGTTTCTGTGCGTGATAGTGTTTCTTTGGCTAATAAGGGAGGTGGTTTTGAAGTATTGGGTAGTGAACCCATTGAAACTGTTGGAAAGGGTAGGAGCTATGGGTTGGAACTTCAATTCCAACAAAAATTATCGAAGAATTTCTACGGCATCTTTGCCTACACCTATTTCTTTAGTGAATTTACAGGCTTCGACAGGGAGATATACAGACCCTCCGTATGGGATAGCAGGCATTTGATATCCTTTACAGGCGGTTATAAGTTTGCCAGGAATTGGGAATTAAGTGCCCGTTATCGCTTTGCAGGGGAAACTCCTTTCGTGCCGGTAGATTTGGATGCAACTTTAGAAAATTACCCGGTTGTTGTCCTGGATTATTCCAGATTAGGGGAGGAGAAACTGCCCATTTTTAGTCAATTGGATGTCCGGATTGATAAGAAATGGAACTTTAAAAAATTTGCCTTTGATCTTTTTATTGAGGTCCAGAATCTTTTAGGACAAAATATCCCGAGTCCTCCTGAATACGGACTTAACAGAGATTCAACGGGGAACATCATTCAGCCAGAGAGCCTGGTAGTTATCGAAAACGAAAGCGGCCAGATAATTCCAAGTATTGGAATTGTCATTGATTTTTAATGTCGAGCGACAAAATCCACAATCTTATTTGAACAAAGCCTGGGCCTCGCAAAACTTAAATAGCCAGTATTATCCTGACTCGGATAAACATTGCTTTCTATACCACCTGTTAACAAAAAATGCCCTCTTTTTGAATAACTGATAATTGTCATACCTCGTACAATTGTGAATTTGTAGCTTTAATGCTTCGTGCTATAAGTTGTTCAGTTATGAAACAATACATTTTAATTTGTCTGTCCGTTTCGATATGCTTTAATGTTGGTAATTCTCAAAAAAATACAACAGAAAATGAGGAATTCAAAGAAATAATATGGCATGTAAAAGCCTTTAAACCTGAAATGAAATATTTAAAAATAAAGGCGATTGACAAGAAAGGCAGAATGTACGATGTGAAAGCCATTCAAAATTCTGAACAAACAAGTTTTCTGGATGTTAAGGCATTCGTAAAAGGAAAAAGGTTGCCCGTTAAAATGTTAGTAGGAGAAGAAAAATACCATCCGGTTAAAGCCATTGACGAGGAAGGAAATATATTAGATATTAAGGCGATTACCGAGGGAGGAATAGTGCTACCCGTGAAAGGTGTTAGTAAATCAGGGAATATTGTACATATCAGGGCTATTGATGAAGGTATAATTTTTTATAATGTTGTTGCTGTTTCCCCGGATGGGACTACAAATGCAGTTAAGGGTATTAAGTTGAAACCCGGAAATATAGAAACCACCATCCATGGGATTGATGTTTTTGCACATATTAAATCGATTCCTCAAGTTAGCTATTAGAAATAATATGCGTTTACTATCATTCTTAGTTTTATTTCTCGTGCTATTCAGCTGTAAGTTGGATAAGAAAACAATGCCTGTTAAAAACAATGTGATGCCCCAACGCGGGGAATTGAGTTGGGACTCTCAAATATTTTTAGGGAACCGGTTATTCTCTGAAAAGACCTGTGTTACCTGTCATGATGTGCATAAGTCAACCGTCGGTCCTTCCGTTAAAGAAATCATGGACATCTATCGAACCCAAAATGGCGACATCTTTGAATTTTTAAAAGGCAGAGCTGAGCCTATTGTAGACACCACTCCCGAACAAGTTGCAATTATGCAGGCAAATATTGATGGCTTTCTACAGAATATTTCTGATGAAGAACTACAAACCATAGCTACCTACATGCAGCATGTTGATGACTTAAACCCGGATTAGGAACGATTCGTGGCGTATTACACGCTTTATTGGGATAACGGAGGAATTATTGTAAATTCATACAACAAATAATTGGTTTATAAAATGAAAGTACCCAGGATTTTCTTTGCATCTTTACTCGCCTTGCTGATGGGCTGTAATACAGCCACAAAGCAGAAAAAAGAAGCTAAAGTACTAGCTGACAACAATATACCCAAAGTAGTTACTGCAGATATCGAAGAAGGAATTAAAGCCAATATCGCTAAAAAGGTAGAGGAAGGAGGAGGGTATTTTAACATGACCTCAGACGGACAGGAACTGCGGCTAAAATTGGTACGCGTACATACCGAATACCTTTCAAATTTAGGTCCCCGGCGTCATTTTGCATGTGTAGATTTGGCGGACGTGAGCGGTGATGTTTACGATGTGGATTTTTTTCTGGAAGGAGATCCGGGTAGTATGACAGTCACAGAAACTACCTTGCACAAGCTTAACGGGAAACCTTTTTATACCTGGAAACAGCGTGAAGACAAAACCTGGTACAGAATGCCGGTGCAGAACGCAACATCAGATCTGCTTGGGGTTGTTGAAGGAGATGACAAATTTGAATTTTCTTATGAAGTTACATTGCCTGAAATAAAAGAACCGGCTAAAATGTGGATTCCTATGCCGCAGAGCGATGATTATCAAACTATTGAATTGCTAAGTATTGAGGCCCCTGTGGAGCATCAGATACTCGAGGAAAACAATTATGGCAATTCCGTATTTTATATGGAACTTTCTCCGGAACATAGTGGAAAGAAATTGGAACTTGTCTACGATGTTCAAAGACAGGAAAAAAAGCCTTATGAAGATGATTCGGATCTTGCTAAATATCTGAACCCCAGTTTACTGATGCCTGTCGGTGATAGATTTAAAGTTTTGGCAGATTCCATTATTGGATCAAAAAACAGTGAAGGCACCATCATGCAGGCAAGGGCCTTGTACGATTATGTCATAGACAACATGCGTTATATAAAGGCGGGTAAATATGGTACGGGTGATGCGGTTTACGCTTGTGATGCGCTAACCGGCAATTGCACGGAGTTTCACTCACTTTTTATTTCGTTGGCCAGATCTGCGGGAATCCCGTCACGGTTTGCGGTAGGAGCTTCAATCCCATCAGATCGTGACGAAGGGGGTATTGATGGATACCACTGCTGGGCAGAATTTTATGCCGAGGGAAAATGGTGGCCAGTAGATATTAGTGAAGCTAATAAATACAGTGCACTGGCCACTTACTATTTTGGCAGGCATCCGGCAAATCGCATTGAATTTACCCAGGGACGGGATCTAATCCTGGAACCCGGTCCGATTACAGGACCTATCAACTTTTTGGCATATCCCGTCATGGAAATAGGCAAAACGCCTGCATTTCCAAAAACATTTTTCTCTTTTAAAAGGAAATCAGCGAAAGAAACCTCCTAGCAACAGTACGCTATGATACGGTATCTTTAGGATGTTCTTCCCCTTCTTTAGTAGGGTGCTCATCACCTTCTTTACTAGGGTGCTCATCACCTTCTTTAGTTGGGTGTTCTTCCCCTTCTGCTGAGGGATGTTCTTCACTTTCAGGACTGGCTTCTGTAGGATGCTCCTCACTCTCAGCTTCTGCTGCCGGTTCTTCGGTACTTTCTTTCTTCTTCTGGTCTCTGCAAGAGCTTATAGTGCCGGCTGCAATAAAACCAAATAAAAGTAGTACTAAAGTAAAGTATCTAAGTTCTTTTAATCGTCTCATAATATATATGTTTTGTTAATTAATAATTAATGATCAAAGAGTATTAATCGATTGATTCTTTTAAAGGTAGAAAAATTTGTCCGAATGCCCAGAACTCATCCCAAAAATTTATACGCCAAATGCCGACAAAAAAGTAACTAGCACAGTCTCATGCCTGTAAGCGCAAATGAAAATTCGAACCGGTAACCAGATACAAATCCTTGAGGATCTGAAAATCACAAAAGGAGGCGGAACAGGAAAAACTATTGCTGCGAGATATTGCTGGCAAGAACAAACCAAGGATTAGTTTATATCCTAAGACATTAGTGTCCCGATAGTTACTGATTGGCTTAAAGATCAGAAGAAGAAAAACACAATTTGCAAGGTTAACATGACTACATTTTTATGTTACTTTTTGTATTTTAACATCATAGCAATAAAACCAGTAATAAGTAATCAAATAATACGCTAAATTCAAGAAAATATGAAGGTAAAAAATATCAAAGCTTATGGAACAGTAGCTGCAGATGCAGATTTAAAACAACTGGATATTAACAGGAGGGAAGTGACTCCAAAAGATGTTGAAATAGATATTCTTTATTGTGGAGTATGCCATTCGGATTTGCATTTTGCACGTAACGACTGGGGCATGACCCAATATCCAGTAGTCCCGGGACATGAAATAGTAGGGAAGGTATTAAAAGTAGGGGTAGATGTAAAGCAGTATAAAGAAGGTGATTTAGTTGCAGTCGGATGTTTGGTTGATTCCTGCAGAACCTGCGGCAGTTGCAAAAATGATGAGGAGCAATACTGTCCGGAATGGGTTGGAACGTATGGAGGTTTTGATAAACATCTGGATACAAATACCCATGGAGGGTATTCCGAAACAATTGTAGTTGACGAAGCTTTTGTTTTAAGTATACCGGAAAATCTGGATTTAGCAGGTATTGCGCCGGTTTTATGTGCAGGAATTACTACCTGGTCGCCCTTGCGTCACTGGAATGTTGGTAAAGATAGCAAAGTGGCTGTTGTTGGTTTGGGTGGCCTGGGTCATATGGCTATTAAATTAGCAGATGCTTTAGGGGCTCATGTTACTTTGTTTTCCAGATCAACAAACAAAATAGATGATGCAAAAGCTTTGGGTGCAGATGAAATAATTATTTCTACGGACGAGTCTCAAATGCAGAGTGCTATGGGCCGTTTTGACATAATTATTGACACGGTTCCTTATGAACACGATTTAAATCCTTATATAGGCACATTGAATACTAATGGTACGTTGGTTGTTGTAGGCTATTTAGGACCATTAGATCCAATGCTGGTGACGGTTCCGCTTATTATGGGTCGTAAATCAGTAGCCGGATCTCTGATTGGTGGAATAGCCGAAACTCAAGAGCTACTGGATTTCTGCGGTAAACATAATATTACTTCAGACATAGAAGTGATTAATATGCAGGACATAAATGCTGCTTATGAACGGATGCTGAAAAGCGATGTTAAGTATCGCTTTGTAATTGATATGAAATCCCTGAAAAGCTAACGATAAATCCAATTTTAAAAGACAAAGCCAGTATACTTGTGTACTGGCTTTTTTGTACCCCAAACCATCTTAAAGCACATTTTGGAAGCATAGGCTCTTCCAGAAAGAATGAGCGGAGGAGGAAAGGATGGGAGCTGGCAAACACTCATTTTTAGCTATAAAGAAGCGAAGTAAAATTCGTGCAGTAAGATTTTATTAAATTAAAAGTGAAATGAAAAAGGAAATTTTAAGTATATATACTATATGACCGGCTTAACTGACGAACACTTAATGACCAATATAAAAAATGGCGATACCAAGAGCCTGGGTGTTCTTTATGAGCGGTATAAAAATATCCTGTTTACTTTTTTTATACGAACAATTCAGGATTATAATGCAAGCAATGATCTCTTAATGGAAACCTTTGAAAGAATTTATAAATATAGAAGCAGTTATAGTGCAACCAAAAAGGCACGTCCATGGATATTTCAAATAGCTTCCAATCTTTCAAAGGATTATTATAAGAAGTGGGGTAAACGTCAATCCATTGATAAATTGAAGCAGGAAATTATAATGATTCAGCCTGAGCTTCCTGATGAAACAAAAAGTAGAGACAAACTGTTGCATGCCGCTCTCAATAAATTAAAACCTCCTCAAAGAAATATCATAAACATGTATTACCTGTTGGAAATGACCTATGAAGACATTGCTGCCAATGAAAATATATCCATTAATAATGCGCGTATTAAGGTATGCAGAGCGCTTAAAAATTTAAAAGAACTACTAAAAGATTCAGAACTATGAAAGAAGATCAGTTTGATAAAGAAATAATGGATTATTTAGACGGCGTTACCAATAAACCAGTGAATGAAGAAGTTTCTGAGCAAGGAGAAGAATTAAAACAGATACTATCAGAATTAAAAGGAATCCCTCATGAGAAAGTTAGTCCAGCAACAGATGCTAAATTCTACAAATTTGTTGAGGAAAAAAACACTAATTCAAAACCGATAATAAAATTTAAAGCGTGGTGGCCATATTTGACTGCAGCTGCAAGTATAATCATCCTATTTTTTATGCTCACTAATAGCAATAATGGTTTTGAATATGATTATAGGAAACTCCGGTCGAATCCGGATAGACTGGGTTTTATTTATGAGTTGAACAAACAGCAATTAAGCTCAGGAGATATAAGTTGGCTGAAAAGTGAATTAAAAAATGAAATTAATCCGAATATTAAAGTTACCATAGTTGATTTGTTGGCTAATTATCAATCTAAATTAGATAACGAATTTTATAACAGTCTTAAATCTGAATCCATTCCATCAGTTCAAATGGCACTTCTAAACTCGCTTGAATCCTCGGAGCATATCGATTTTTCAAGTGAATTATTAGTTTTTAATCAAAGAAAAGATTTGGATAAGACGGTTAGGCAAAAAGTAAAATATATTTTATCAAATCAGTAAAAACATCAAAAAACGAACAATTATGAAAACAATTAATCTTATTCTAATAACACTTCTGCTAGTAGTTAGCACAAATAGTTACAGCCAAAAAGATCTGTCTGATTATAAAGATATAGAAGGGGTATATATTACTTCCTATTGGGGCAACATTAATGTCATTGGAACTACTATTAATAAGAAAAAAGTCTTTAACATAGAGGCAAAGCACACAGATACTTCAAAAAAAACTGTAAGCATTGATGATCTATCAAATTTTGTGAGTTTTGAGGTAATAAAGAAGAAACTCTATATACAAACCAGAAAACCAAAAGGCTTTGAATCCATAGATTTGAACTTAAAAATTCCAGAAAATTTATTTCTTGAAATTGAGCTTTTAAAAGGAGGTGAAATTTATGCCGAGAACCTTAGAAATGGAGTTGAAATAAATACCCTAAACGGTTCAGTAAAATTAGAGCGAATCGGTAAATATGCCCTTGTCAATGCAGCTAATGGAGAGATAGCTACAAGTTTTGATACAATTGATAAAAAACAGCCCATTTCATTAGTAACTATTAATGGTGGAGTAACAGTAGCTTTGCCTCATACCGCTAAACGCGATTTAAGGTTGATTTCACGCAAAAATGGCTATGTTGAATCGGATTTTAATATAGATTCTGATAAGAAAATCATCAATCTAAATTCAAAACAGTATTCCAGGCAACCAATAATTAATACAGCAAGAATTAATGGTGGAGGATCATTACTTTTCTTATCCACAGAAAATGGTCCGATAGCAATTAAAAAATTAAAAGCTTAACAATTAAAGAATAGTCCTTACGCCCTTTATACAAATTACTGGTGCATCTGTTCTAAAGTGTTCTGGCTTATACCTGTCCGATGAAGTTGAACGAAGATGAGTGCATGAAATGACTTATAACCATTAAACTTGAATATTATCGTTTTTAAACAAAATTTGTAAGAAAATATAGTTTCTTTATATTCATGATAAGAATGCTACGGTTCTTGTTATCAACAAGGCAGTAATTTCTTATCTACTTAAGTCTGATATAAATTGATTCACTAAAAATCTACTGTATTTATGCATGCGTACTTATTTCCTGGTCAAGGCACACAATTCCCTGGTATGGGGAAAAAATTATATCAGAAATCTGAATTGGCACGGGAATATTTTAACAGGGCTAATGAACTTTTAGGATTTTCTATTACGGATGTCATGTTTAAAGGCTCTGCAAGAGATCTGAAACAAACAAAATTTTCCCAGCCTGCAATTTTTCTACATTCCTATATCTTGTCAAAAACCATGGGAGCGGATTTTAAACCCGATATGGTTGCCGGGCATTCCCTGGGCGAGATATCAGCATTGGCTGCTATTGAAGCTTTGGATTTTGAAGCGGCCCTGAAACTTATCTCCAGACGCGCCACTGCTATGCAAAAAGTATGTCAAGATGAGAATACCGGAATGGCCGTTGTGGTTGGGTTATATGATGTAATCGTTAAAGATATCTGTGAGCATGTAGATGGGGTAGTGGTCCCTGCCAATTACAATGCGCTACATCAGGTTGTTATTTCGGGTGAGAAGAAAGCCCTGAAAGAAGCTTGTGATAAATTGAGGCCGGGTGCCAAGGCGGTGGTAAATTTGCCGGTAAGTGGTGCATTTCATTCGCCCTTTATGGAACCAATAGTGGAAGAGTTTAAAGCAGCCATAGAGGAAACCGAATTTAAAAAACCTATTTGTCCTATTTACCAGAATATTGCAGGAAGACCAACAGAAGATGTGGCTTTGATTAAGAAAAATTTAGTTGATCAATTAACGCATCCGGTAATGTGGAGGCATACCATTCTCCATATGATAGAGGATGGAGCCACTGAATTTACCGAGATTGGTCCCGGTAATTTTTTAAGGGGGCTTGTTCATCAAATCGATAAAAACGTAAAAACACACGGTATTTCCTAACTATCATTTTGTAATAGAATTTCTTGCATTAACTGCCAAACGGAAGGGGAGGTAAATATTTAAGGAGATAAAGGTATTGAGACGCTCTGATTTTAAATAAAATCTTCTATGGCTTCCAGCCATAATGGAATTTCAATATGGGTAGTTTTCATAAACACAAAAAAGGATTCAATGACCAGGGTATAAATTAAGAGGGTAAAGTTAATCTCCATTGAACTGAACAGGCTAAAGTAAATGTCATATACTGCTGCGGAAATTCCGAACATTTTAATCGCTTTGGTAAAAATAAAGATTGCGAAATTAAACATCACTTTGTTTTTTTAGTTGTTGTCTTTATGCAATAGACGACGGTTAATATTTTTTGTTACAGTACTATGTATAAAAAGGTACTATATTAAGAAATATTTAACAATTTTATGATTTGGCAGGGGAGAGGAAATACTATAAAAAGGGTATGCTACACGAGTTTGTTTAGAAGTTTCACGATTTATTTCTTTTAGCTGTAATCCTATACTTTATTTTCAGGAATGCTATTCCAATAAGATGATCCTTGCGTATAAACACTTTCTGTAAGCAAGGTTATGTAGAAAGTAATGTTTTTTTGAATTCCTTCTTTTAACCATTTTATACCACATATCTTTGCATCGTTTTTTAAAAATACAAACGAATAATTATGAGTAAAGTAAAAGAAAATGACGTGGTAAAAGTCCATTATACAGGGAAACTAAATGATGGACAAGTTTTTGATAGTTCATTAGAACGAGAACCATTACAAGTGGAGCTTGGAAAAGGCCAGTTAATCCCTGGTTTTGAAAAAGGACTGATTGATATGGAGGTAAATGAGAAGAAAACAATTAAGATTGAAAAGAATGAAGCTTATGGCGAGGTAAATGAGGCACTTTTTCATAAAGTCCCTAAAAAAGATCTGCCTGAAGATATTAAGCCGGAAGTTGGAATGGGTTTAGTAGGCAATAATGCTGATGGATCTCAACAACAATTCAGAATTGCTAAAGTTGAAGCAGAAGATATTATAATAGATGCCAACCATCCCTTAGCGGGCCAGGATCTTGTGTTTGATCTCGAATTGGTAGACATACTATAGAACAGTCAATCCCAATATGGAACAAAACGTCTTATCATATTGGTAAGGCGTTTTTTTTATCCCTTAGAACAAGAGCTGATCTGTTACAATTGGAAGGGAAAATGTTGAAGGATATTTTACATAATAGAATTATGACTTACGAATATAAACAAGCCTTTCAGTAAAACGGCTTTGACATAATTGTTGACGATATAGAACACTGGCGTGTCAGCTATATCTACAATTATATCAAATACGGGGTATGCGCCGTTTTACAATACAGACATATTTGAACCATAATTTATATTATGTCAAATAGAATATTTCAATACTCCCCCATATCGATGTTGTTGACATAATCCCAGCCGCATCAGCTCGCACCCTTTTAAAATCATCCGCAGGATAATTTTAAAAGATGTTGTATGTCAAATAGACTTTTTCAGAACTTACCTCCCATATTCTCTTTGGTCCCTAAAATAAGTTCGAATACTAAAGCTAATACACTTTTCGGAGCCGCTGTTTCTCAATAACTTATAAATATTATTACGTATACATACACGTAATAATACATCCAGTTCTTACGTGGCCAAAAGAATAATCTTGCAAACTCTTAATATTGCGTTAAACGATTTTTAATAACAATTCACCGAATAAATGAATTCTTCGCGAAGTATTACAAATTGCTTTATATAAATTCGTGGAAGAAAATAGCCAAAAAAAATATGAAAATGAAAAAAGCCCCTTATTTTTTATTGCTCATCGCTTTAACAATTCTTTCGAGTTGCGGTAAAGACAATAATATAGAACCCACAGGAGTAAATGAAATAATTGTTGATCAGATCGATTACTCATTAAGCGCTGTTAATGGCTCCGGAATTACAGGAAAAGCAACTCTAACCCGAGATAGCAACGACAATACAACTATCCTAATTGAACTTCAAAATACCACAACTAAAGAACACCCTGCCTTTGTTCGTTTCGGCAGTGCAGCTGAAGGCGGCAGCACCATTGCTATAACTCTTGAGGTTTGCGAATGTGCTGTTGGCACAACAGTGGTGACTCGTTTAGATGATGGTACCCCCGTAGATTTTGACAAGCTTTTAAATCTGGATGGACATGTAAGTATTGGGGAAAGCAGTGCCAACCCAAATATGGTTGTTTCAGTAGCGGATATAGGCACAAACGCAAATTAAGGTTTCGTTAGGTTGAAAAAAAACAAGTCCTGGCTTAAATACAAGTTAGGGTTTATAGATCTTTACCCCACTTCGGACATAAAGTCTCAATTAGCATTTTTTCATATTACTTTAGTCAGGTCTGAAATTTCCTGTCAGCGAAATATTAATTCATATTAGCGAATAAAATGAACCATTTATAAAAATTTGTTAGTTTGTTGCGTAAATTTGTTTAGGAAAATAACCTTAAGAAAATAACCTATAAAATTGGCGAAGATGAAAAAAGCCCCAACTTTTTTCATGTTCATCGCGTTAACACTACTATTTAGTTGTAATAATAGCGATATAGAACCCACCGGAGTAAATGAAATTATTGTTGATCAGATCGATTACGAATTAAGCCCCGTAAATGCATCAGGTATTACCGGTACCGCTTCCTTTACCAGGGATAGCAATGACAACACAACTATTCTTATTGAGCTACTTAATACCAATACAGACGAACACCCGGCAAATATCCGTTTTAATACAGCTGCTGAAGGTGGCCCTGTAGCTATTACCCTCGAGCCCTGTACCTGTGCAGTCAGTACTACCGTGGTAACCCAGTTAGATGACGGTACCCCAATTGATTTTGACAAACTCTTAAATCTGGATGGGCATGTAAGGATCGAGGAGAGCAGCACTAACCCGGATGTTGTGGCCATTGCTGATATTGGGATAAACGCTAATTAAGAATCCTGTTTTTGTAAAATAAACAACTCCTGTTTAAACTAAAATGTCAGGAGTTTTTTTTTGTTCCAGTTTGCAATCACTGCAAGCCATCTCCCTCCTTAGACAGTTCTGAGACTTTTCCTATATAACGGATAAAATTACGCTGCGAACTATTAATAGTTACATGACTGGCAAGGCTGTTAAACAAAGTTACCGTTACCTGATATACTTCTGATTTTTCTTTGATCGTGAAGACTATTGTATAGGTTTCTTTCTTAATATTCTGTGATACCTCCAATTTATCAGGAAGTCCTTTAAATTCAATGGCACTTCCAATTCCATATCCCCCGGATAGCTGGCGTTCCCCAAAATAAGGCAAATAAGCAGCGACAGAATCGCCCTTCATCTTCAGATAATTCGGATTAGCAATTAAGCTAATATTACTGCCAGAATTACCCGGGAGTAGCAATCCGCTGCTGGCAATACTATTCATGGCATTCGTATTCATGGGTTGTGCCCATTCAGATACAATTTGAAAAGACTTTTGCTCCACCAGTTTCTCCAACACCTGGCTCTGCACTGTCGAAGCTGCTGTCTTTTGGGAACTTCCACAGCTCCATAAAACAGTTAATAATCCTAATGCAATAAACCCCTTTTTCATTTTAAAACTATTATATTCCCTTAATAATCAATAAGATAATAAATTTAATCACATTTTTCTATTAACATTATGATATATTTTTAAGCCCTCCCCTCCCATCTATAATCCTATTTCTTTAGCAATCGCTGTTTAAACCAAATGTTGAGCAATAAGCCGCCTATTATCATGGCCATCCCAACAAAACTCCAGATAACGTATTCTTCAACTAAAAATATAACTCCAACGATTACAGCAAAAAAGACTTCTAAATATTTTAAAGGTGCTATAGCATTTGTCTCTCCCATTTGAAATGCTTTGGTCATAAACAACTGTCCAAAATAGCCAAAAACCCCAAGGCTGGATAATAAGAACCAATCTATTCCAACAGGAGTTTTCCAATTAAAAATGGCTCCCACTCCACCAATGATGGTAGCAATACACATAAAATAATTTACTATAACCACTGGATGTTCCCTACTACCTATTTTCCGGATTATAATATATACAAGTCCACTAAAGACAGAAGCTATGAGTACTAAAGCCAAACCAATTAATGGAACGTTCCTGTCAAGGCCTTTTAGCACCAAAACTCCTAAAAAAGAGATAATAAAAAACAACCACTGAATAGGTTTTACTTTTTCCCTTAGCAACAAAATGGCAAAAATAGCGGCAAATATTGGTGCAATATATCGTAAACCTACAGCAGAACCCAGAGGCATATAATGCAGGGCCATAAAAAATAAAACCATTGAAGTAGAGCCTACTAAACCTCTTAATATCAATAGTTTGCGATGTGTTCCTAACACCGGAATACCTCTGTTAAGCAAAAACCCAAAAGTAAAAAAAAGTGAACCGAGTGATCTGAAGAAAACCATCTGATAAGCGCTGTACGAAGTTAGGAACTTCAGTAGTCCGTTCATAAGCGTAAAGGCCAGGGTACTCAGGAGCATAAAATAAATGGCCTTCTTTAAATCCATAAGAGCAAAGATAAGTGATGTGGTGCTGTTACCTTAAATCCAATTACTCTATTGTTTCATGGTAGGTTACTAGAACTGGTCTGAATTAATATAGGCTGTTTTAACACTGCTTCCCGCCTCCGATACAAGTGTCCATGCAAAATAAACATTGTCATCAACCAATTCCATTTGCGGGAAACCGGTACTGCGAGAACCTTCCAGCCTGGCAATTAAAACTGGTTCTCCCCTGTTTCCGGAGCTGTCTACTTTTACTGCTTTTAACACTGCACCTTTATCTTCCATTTGCATCCAGCTTACAATGGCGATCCCCTTCTTCAATAATAAAACATCTACCCTGCCTATTGCAGTGGCATCATTTATTTGGATAGGATTATCAAAACTAACCCCTCCATCTTTAGAAAATACCAGGTTTACCTTTGGTTGGTCTATGGCGGCTGTAAACCATGCTACAGCCAGGTTATTGCCTAAATTTGCTGCCTTAGGCCCATTAACGGGGCATCCTTTTATCAACCAGTTATCAGGATATATTGTCTTAGGAGAAGTCCATTTACCTGCCACATTCCTTACAATACTTATATCCCTTATTTCTTCCTCTGAGCGATCCCTGTAAATTACTACAGGGCCGTTGTGCGTTATAACAGCAGTGGTCTGGCAGCAATCGCAGGTTCTAGAATCCAATTCGATTTCATTACCCACTTGTCCATATGCTGAAACTTCAGCTGCCCTAAGGGCCATAGCACCCCTGGAACCGTCTACTTTTTCCTGAGAATTGCGCCCATCGAGCCAGCTTATAAAAAAGGAGTCTTCTTTGTAGGGTAAAGCCGTTACAAATCCATGTTCCGTTGGTGTTTCGTCTGTGTGCAGGGGTAAATCAGTGATCCAATCCGTGGAATCTTTTGGAATTACATTGAGTTTTATATCATACGAATATGTATCCGAAGAAGTTTTCTTAAGTACATGCGACATTAAATGCCCTTCATTTTCAGTAATCATAGGAAAATCGGCCCAATTCACAAACCAGTCCGCACCCCTTATTATTTCGTTTGGTGTCTGCCATTCTCCATTTTTGAGTTCAGCATAGAACAAGATGGCTATGGTATCCTCCCTCATTTCAATCCAGGACATCAGCGTCTTTTCTTTGGAAGAAAACAAATTGGGCAAAGAACTATTCTCTGCTGCAGGAGAATCAATATAATGAACCTTCTTAATTTTATTTTTAACTTTTTCGCCACACGACAACAGTATAATGAAGAAACTTAACAGAGCATAAAAGGTGCCATTTTTCATATACGTTAGTCCTCCAATTCTTCAAATTTGTTATTTGCCAATAAAATTTTGGTAAGGAGTTTGGAATCCTTATTCCTGTAAAGATCCCGTACAAGCCTTTGCCGCTTACCCTCCGAGATATCCATCGAATCTATTAAAGTCCTCATCAGAAGTATTTCTTTTCGTCGTGCCTCCTCGGCAGCCAGATAATCGGGTTCAAATTTAAACAGTGCAGGTCCCTTGTCCTCTTCGTCCTGTAATTTGGCATGTTTTTGAGGGCTTTGCTGTGCAATAAGATCATTGGCGCCAAAGAAATACATGCCCGCACAAAGCAAAAGTAATGGAATTTTTTTCATTTTAAGTGTCTCCTATTCAAACCCAAATTAAGTCATTTTCCTTAACAAACCATAAGAGGGTGTTTAAGGAACATTTTATTCGATCAATAACTCGTTATTACTATACATCACTTATGCTCCTATATTAGTTTTTTAAGCGTTTTCGGTTTACAAACCCTCACTCTGATGGATTTACTAATCGGGGTCCGACTTCTATCCGCAAAGTGATTATAAGGTACCAATGCATTAGTCTCCGGAAAATAGGCTGCCAAATTACCCCTTGGAATTTTATAAGGCAAAACCTTAAAATTGTAAGCTGTTCTGGTCTTGGCATCGTACGTACTGTTCAGATTTACAATCTCCATTTTCTCCAAACCATTTTCTACCATATCATCCGGATTCATAAACACTATCCTTCTTTCATTATATACCCCCCGGTATCTGTCGTCCATACCATATATGGTGGTATTAAACTGGTCGTGAGACCGAATAGTCATAAGCATAAATTCATCAGCTTTCAAGGTATGTTCCGGCAGTTTGTTTATTGTTATTCTGGCTTTACCATTGGGTAACTTGCTAAAATCCCGTTCTCTAACATTATTTGGTAGATAGTAACCCACTCCATTAGCTCTTGATTCAGTATTTTCAAAGCCTTTTGCCACCTTATCTATCATTTCCCTGATCTTACTGTAGTCAGTTCCCAAATGCTTCCAATCCACCGCATGATCTCCCTTAAAATAATTATCCGCGAGACTTGCAATTAGTTCCGGTTCACTTTTCAAATGGTCAGATGCAGCTTTTAAGACTCCTTTTGATCTGCGCACTCGTCCCATGCTGTTTTCTACGGTTACAAAGCGATTATTACCCTGTTCCTTTTCAGAACGTCCGTAAGTGGGCAAAATCAATGCTGTTTTACCGGTAACAAGGTGACTTCGGTTTAATTTGGTGCTCACCTGCACCGTAAGTTCACACTTTTGCAAAGCTTCAGCCGTATAATCGGTATCTGATGCTGCCATTAAAAAATTTCCCCCAAGGGCTATAAATATTTTACCTTTTCCTTCATGCATTGCCTGCATTGCTCCTACTACATCTAGACCGGCTTCGGCAGGTGGTGTAAATCCCAAATGAGTTTCAATACGCTTATTAAAACTCTTGTCCACATAATGCATAATGCCTACACTCCTGTCTCCCTGGACGTTACTATGGCCTCTTACCGGACATGTACCACTAAAAGGCTTGCCAATAGCTCCCTTTAGCAATAAAAGATTTACATATTCTCTGATGGTTTCTACCCCATTCTTGTGCTGGGTTAGTCCCATAGCCCAACAAACTATTATTTTCTGTTTCTCAGCTAATATTTTTACAGCGGCATCCACTTTTTCCATGGGCACACCGCATAATTTTAATAGTTCTTTCGCAGAATAAGATTCCAAATCTTTTAATAAGGCCTCTGCTCCTATTGTATATTCCTCAATAAAGTCAGTATCAAAGATATTACCCTCTAACTCGTCCAGTGCAGCCAGTTTTTTTAGGATTAGCTTTATCAAGGGGATATCCTGATTTATTTTTACCGGGAGGTGAAGGTCTGTTATCTGTTCTCCTGAACCCAATAAACCTTTTAAACGTTGGGGATTTTTAAAATTCATCAGTCCAGATTCTTCAAGAGGGTTGATACTAATAATATAACCGCCGTTTTCCTTGCATTTCTCTAAAGCCGAAAGCATCCGGGGATGATTTGTTCCGGGGTTTTGTCCGGCTACAATGATCACTTCCGCTCTATATAGATCTTCGAGTTTTACAGAACCTTTTCCTATTCCAAGAGTTTCTGAAAGTGCTACACCACTGGATTCATGACACATATTGGAACAATCGGGTAAATTATTTGTTCCAAAGGCCCTGGCAAACAAACCATATAAAAATGCCGCTTCATTGCTTGAACGTCCGGATGTATAGAAAATAGCTTCGTTAGGGCTTTCTAGATTATGAAGGTTATCTGCAATAAGTGTAAAGGCCTCTTTCCATAAAATAGGTTCATAATGTATTCTCCCTTGCCTTAAAACCATAGGTTCCGTTAACCTACCCAGGGAGTTTAGTTCATAATCGGTTTTTAGTGACAATTCTTCTACGGAAAATCTTGCAAAGAACTCTGCTCCAATAGTTGAGTTTGTAGCCTCATCGGCCAAAGCCTTAGCACCGTTTTCACAGTACTCCCCTAGTCTGGATGGCTTTTCCGGATCTGGCCATGCACAACTGGGACAATCAAAACCATCTTTCTGATTCATATGCACCAAAGTAGTCATAGCTCTAAAAACCCCCATTTCTTTGAAGCTGTGTTTCATTGCGGCAGTAATCCCTTCTTTCCCTGCAGCAAAGGGTTTAGGATCAGTTATTTTGAGATCTGAAAATGCATCCGGTCCTCTAACACAAACATTTCTTTTAGAATTGTTTTCCTTCATCTGATTAAAGTAATGCTTTAGGGTTTGGGTAGTTGTCGGACTGATCCTCCTGACGCTCATCCAGGCAGGTAAAATCTTTTTCTAACAGGAGTGACAAACCGCCATTGTCTTTAATATCGATAGTTTCACTAAATCCTACCCGTTCTGTGAGATGCCAATTACTACCCAGCGATTGAGGTAGGTTTAATGTAATGGTATTGTCCCTGAATTGTGCATCAAGTTTTTCTGAATTAGCCACTAATCGAACCGCATAGGTAAAAACATCGGTATTAAATTTTGTTTGATTCTCTATATACCCTTTGGCACAAAGGGTATTTACTTCTGTACGGGTAAGCCTGAAACGTACTGAATTTCCTAAAATCCTAATCTTCATCCTGCTGTAACTTATTGCTTTCTAAATGTACGACTTATTCAGATTTCTTCTTCTTTCAGCGCCCATCTTTATGCTTAAATAACGAAACTGACATATATCATAGGTGATCCTAATTAGGCAGTGGAATTTTGTTGTCTAAAATGATAAAATTATGTCCACGAAAAACATTACCCACACAAACCAGGCTTCTAATGCAGTATACGGATTGGGATTATTAGGCGCTGCTGTATATTACATTCAAATGGCCACTAGCTTTTGGGCCGGGGTGATAGGATTTATTAAAGCTCTTTTATGGCCGGCATTTATTGTCTACGAAGTATTGAAACATCTTGAATTATAAATGCGAATTTTCGTATCTTCTTCAATACAAATTTGAAGCCATATGAAAAACTTAGTCAGAGCAATACTTGCGGCCATTGGCGCCAAAAAAATAGGAGGCGGAAAATGTGGCTGCTTTGGAACCATTTTTGTATTTATAATACTCTATTGGCTGCTGGGTTATGTTTTTGAGCTATTCTAAAAAAACTTCCCAAACATTTCTTCATCAGATCCTTCTAATTAGCTAAGTTTCTTTCTTTGGTTTGATGTACTTTTGCCGGATGGTAAAAAAAGTGCAATCCCAGTTAGAATTTGTCGCCCTTATGGCAGCTCTTATGTCCATTGCTGCTTTGGCATTGGATGCGCTATTGCCTGCACTGGATATTATTGGAAATGCAGTAGGTGTTACTAACCCGGCACATAATCAATTGCTCATTTTACTTTTCTTTTTGGGTCTGGGAACCGGCCCGCTTTTGTTCGGACCAATTTCAGATAGTTTGGGTCGGAAACCTGTAGTTTTTATGGGATTTGGACTCTTTATTTTTGCCAGCCTCATATGTGTTTATGCCAACAGTCTGGAGATAATGATTACGGGTCGTGTCTTACAGGGTTTTGCCCTTTCTGCTCCGAGAACCATTAGCATAGCGATGATTCGTGATAAGTACAGTGGGAATTATATGGCCAGGATAATGTCTTTTGTGACTGTTGTCTTTATTCTCGTACCCATAATTGCTCCGGCTTTGGGAAAATGGATCCTGGATTTCTACGGTTGGAAGGCCATTTTTCATGTCCAGGTAGTATTTGGAATTCTGGTCGCTGTCTGGTTCTGGAAAAGACAACCGGAAACGCTTGTTCCCCGCAAAAGAACTTCATTTCGTGGCAGTGTCTTTGTTAGTGGTTACAAGGAATTACTTAATTACCGGCAAACAATGTTATTTACTATCATCTGGGGTTTTATTACAGGTTCCTTTTTGGTTTACCTGAGTACTTCGCAGCAGATTTTCCAGGAGCAATACGCCCTGAAGGAAGCTTTCCCTTATATTTTCGCTGCCCTTGCAATAACTATTGGCACCGCTACCCTGCTTAATGGAACACTGGTTTTGCGATATGGCATGTTGAGATTGGTAACTGTTTCTATGGCATCCTATGTGCTAATATCCCTACTCTATATTGTACTATTTGCTGGTAAAAGTAACCCTCCTTTTGGAGTACTACTCCTCTTTTTCGCATTGCAGTTCTTCGCTCTTGGATTTCTTTTTGGGAACCTTCGCTCCATTGCCATGGAGCCTGTGGGCCATATTGCAGGTATAGGGGCTGCCATAACCGGTTTTATTGCTACTATAATGGGTGTAGCTATAAGCGCTTATATCGGTAAATTTGTTATAGACAGTGTACTTCCCATGTTTATTGGTTTTTTGGTCTGTGGGTTGATCTCATTTATGGTTTTAGCCTATTTTTTTCTTTCCAAAAAGGGCGTCCAAAGTCCGTTTTAGGCATACAACCACTTTTCAAATGCCCTTGATTTACTAAAATATTCCAATTAAAAAAGTCTTGCTCTGACTTTTGATATATATAAAAAAACCCGCGAATTGAAAAAACTCGCGGGTCTGCTTTATAGGTTATTATTTTTAATTTTGAATCAATCCCTGACCCTCTATCCATGGCGCTCCTGCTGCTTTTAACTCAGCTTCAAGTGACGGTAATTGTGATTTTACAAACCCGTTGAGTTCTGTTTTTATACCTTGCAACATAGTCTGGGCAGCTCCAAAGGCGGCTTTATGATTAGCCGTTGGTCCGTAAGTACTGCTTGTCAGGGCACGACGGCCAATAGTATTTCCGGAATTTGGACTTGGTTCATTCCTTTCTCCTATTTCATTCTTAGCAGGATTTCCATTTACTTTGGAATCCATCTCCTGTAGCATCGTTCTGGCCGCATGTAACTTTTGAACCAGATCGGCAGAAGGAGATGTCGCTTTTTCTAAAGCACGCTGCATTGCGGCTACTTTTAAGGAACTTTCTTTTAAAACTGCGCCAGTTGCCTTCAAATCTTGTTTAAAAGCATGATAGGCCACTCTAAAAGCGTCTATCTCTTCATAAGAAGCGCCTTTTAATGCTCCTTCAGACAGAGGAACCACTCTAAAACTTTTAGGGCCTCCCACTTGCTCCAACTGGCCATCTACCAGCTTGGATAAGGCAACCGAATAATCTCCGGGAGTAACCATAACAGCATCACTATAATAATCATCCGTTTCTTTTGGTGGCTCAAGATCTTCTCCTCCTCTATCCGCAACATCAAGGGCCCAGTTTACACGGTTGAATCCCTTTTTATTGGTTCCTTCCACTACATTAACAACCTGTCCTTTGCTGTCTTTAACTGTAAGCAAGAACTTAGGCTGTTGTTGTACTTTCTCATCCTCCAAGGCATCCCAGCCCGGAAATGGGACTGAAGCTTTTCCTTTTTCGGCCAACTTTCGTGCAGACTTTAGCGAGGAGAGCGAATCCTTCAGATAATATGTAAAAATTGCTCCGAATTCAGGGTTTTTAGCCGCGTACTGATTGCTTCCCTGAGCATAGCGTGCAGATTTGGGTACGTACCAATAAGCTGGTTTCACATCAAAAAGAGTCGCTTCTGCATTCCTCACAGCAGCGTTAAAATCCCGTAAGGGTGTAATATCATCAAGAATATAAAAACCTCTCCCAAAAGAAGCTGCTACCAAATCGTTCTCCCTTCTTTGAATGGTAATATCACGTATTGCAATTGTTGGCATGCCTCCTTTTAGCTGACTCCAGTTGCCACCTCCGTTAGCGGTAAAATAAACGCCATTTTCTGTTGCGGCAAAAAGCAGGTCCTTGTTAACATGATCCTGTACCAAACGCCACGTCAGTAAACGATTCGGAAAATTTCCATTCATTAAACTCCAGGTCCGGCCTTTATCCGTGCTTCTCAATAAATAAGGCTTATAATCCCCGTATTTATGATTATCCAGAGCTGCATAAACAATATTTACATCAAAAAGGTCTGCACGTACATCGTTTACAAATGGCGTGGAAGGCACCCCTTTTATACTGCCTAATTCTACTTTTCGCCAATTAGCACCTCCATCTTCTGAGACCTGTATGATTCCGTCATCAGTTCCGGCATAAAGCAAGCCTTCCTGTTTTGGAGATTCAGCCAAAGAAGTAATAGTGTTGTAATTAGACATGGCATTTACATCCCAGGCATTGTCCCAGCTTTGCTTTGCACCCATGATAGGGAGGGCCAAACGTTCCTGATTTCTGGTAAGATCCTTAGAAATTGCCTGCCATTCATCTCCTCTGTTCTCAGATTTCCAGACACGTTGGGAAGCAAAATAAAGTCTTGTGGGTTTGTGCGGACTTACCAAAATAGGTGCATCCCAGTTAAAGCGTTCAGCAGGTTCACCTGCCGAAGGTTGAGGCTGAATAAACACCGTTTCTCCGGTAGTTTGGTCTACACGCCATAGGACGCCTTGCTGAAACTCTCCGTAAGTAATATCCGGATTCCCGGGTTCAGTTGCAGATTGATGACCATCAGCCCCTAGGGTAATCCACCAGTCTGAATTTAATATCCCCGCTTCATTTCGGGTTCTGGAAGGACCCCCATGTGACCCATTGTCCTGGGTTCCCCCATAGATATTGTAAAATGGTTCACTATCATCTACTGCTACTTTGTAATATTGTGTTACCGGAAGGTTAGCGATAAATTTCCAGGTTTTGGTATGGTCAAAACTTTCATATAAACCGCCATCTGTTCCAAAAAGTACATAATTGGGGTCAGAAGCTTTAAAAGCCATAGCATGGCTATCTACATGTTTCCCTTTTTCGTTCATGTTCACGAATGTTTTTCCGTGATCTTCAGATATTTTTACATAATTATTCATCAGGTATAATCTGCCTTCTTTGTGCGGAGAAGCATATAATTCCTGATAATAATGCGGGCCGGTACCTCCAGAAACTGTATTGGATTCCTTGGTCCAGGACTGGCCTCCATTAGTAGAAACAAAGATACCCCCTGTAAGTCGCTCTAATTCAATGGCTGCGTAGATCATATCAGGATTAAATGGATTCATGGCCAGGCCAATTTTGCCCAGTTTTACTTTTGGAATTCCCGTACTTAGTTTTTCCCAGGTTTCGCCGCCATCGGTACTTTTATGAATTCCAGAGCCAGGACCTCCTCCCATGTAGGCTGCCACTGTTCTGTGCCTGTCCCATGTAGCAGCATAAAGTACATCGGGATTTCGTGGATCAATAAGTAGGTCTGTAGCACCTGTCCATACTTCATTTCCCAAAGTTCTATTCCAGCTTGCACCTCCATCAATTGACTTGTATACCCCTCGTTCTCCACCTTTGCTCCAAAGCGGTCCTTGCACTGCCACCCAAAGGATACTTGAATTTTCAGGATGAATCAGAATTTTGGAAATATGTTCGGATTCCTTTAGACCCATATTTTTCCATGTCTTGCCGTCGTCTTTACTTAAGTATATGCCATCGCCATAACCAACATGACGACCACCTACATTTTCACCCGACCCTACCCAAATTGTACTTGGAGTATTGGGATCGATAGTTACGCAGCCTATCGAATATGTAGTTTCCTTATCAAAAATAGGGCTCCATGTAGTGCCTGAATTGACCGTTTTCGGTCTTCTTTTGTTTCCTGAGCCTGGATATTTAAAACTAATCCCAGGCAAAAAATAAATGCAAAGGCATAATAACTACGAATCTTCATAAATGTAAAAATTTTGGAAGTTCGAATGTAATGAAAAATTAAAGAAAATTTAGTTATTGACTAATGAAAATACCACCTTGAAGACCATAAAAAAGTAGATTGATAAATTGCTATGCAAATGAATAATTATAAGATATTTATAAAAAATGATCTCTTTTTTTAAATAAAGTAAAACTACATATTAGAAATTATAATATATTATATATTAAGTAGTTATATTTTAATAGAATGACCAAATAAATTCTATATAGCTAATAATTTATCGGTTGCAATGTCTTTTTCATTTTCTTATATTCCCTGAATTGCTTTGGGTCCAATATAGTGCCCATATGTGCCGTTTCCTGTTTTGACAAATTCATAAGGCTCATTTTCTTTTGCTCAGTTGAAAGCTCACTGTTTCTAATTGAATTTTCTTTATCTATTACTTCAACTATCTTCTCATATACTTCAGATGCCTGCTCTATGGTCATCCCTACTTCTGCCTGGTAAGCCTGTACCAATTTAGCAGCTTGCTTTTCCACTTCATTTTTTGGTACAAATTGCGCACTTGCCGAATGAATAAACACCAGGGTAAGGATAATAGGTAAGCACTTAGGTAAATTTTTAAACAAGTCTTTCATAATAGTTATTTTGTTTCCCAAGTTAAGAATTATAGTTAACTGATTAATATGGGATGTTAATATTTTATATAAACCAATTACCATTCCAAAATTATAAAAACGATTCTTATATTAGCGAGCTAATTTCCATTTGCATGATAATCTGGGGTGCCTTTATCTTCCTTGTTCTTATTTTTCTCGCACTTGATCTGGGTGTATTCAATAAGAAAGATCATGTTATAAAATCTAAAGAGGCCAGTATCTGGACAAGCATTTGGTTTACTGTAGCCATGAGTTTTAGCGTAGTTATCTACTGGCTTTTCTCAAATGGTATTATTGATAATCCAACTAATTTGGCCCCGGGAGATGCAGTTTTAAAATATATAACTGGGTATTTAATCGAGCTTTCCCTGAGTATAGATAATGTATTTGTTATAGCTGTTATTTTTTCGGCTTTTGGTATCCCCCCTATTTATCAGCACCGTGTATTATTTTGGGGAATATTAGGGGCAATTGTTTTCAGGGCTTTTATGATCCTGTTTGGAGTAGCGTTGGTTAACGAGTTTGAATGGATAATATATGCCTTTGGTGCCTTTCTTCTGTATACGGCATTTAAGATGTTAAAGACCGGAAATTCAGATTTTAACCCCAATGAATCTTTTGTGTTCAAACAGATCAAGAAAATTTATCCGATCACTACTGTTATCAGGGGGCATAATTTTTTTATAAAGAAAATGGGATTAACGGTTGCAACACCATTATTTGTTGCGCTTGTTGTGATTGAAATTACGGATGTAATGTTTGCTTTGGACAGTATTCCTGCCATTCTCGCAATAACCGCAGATCCTTTTATTGTTTTTAGTTCCAATATCCTTGCAATATTAGGATTGCGATCAATGTATTTTCTGGTTTCAAGGATGTTGACAAAGTTTCGATTTATTCATTATAGCCTTGTTGTAATATTGGCGTTTGTTGGGTTCAAAATGATTTTTTCTCACTACATCCATATCCGCGAATGGATCTCTCTATCGGTAATTGTTGTTTCACTATTAAGTGGAGTTATAGCATCCTTATTAATTCCTCAAAAGGAAGAAGAAGTTACTGAAGACATCTAAATTGGCTCCTAGCAATGCAATTTGGCCATGCCAATATATTCCAGCACCTTTAACTCCAAAGCGTTATATTTTTCCAGCTGTTCTCTGATGCGGTCTTTGGCATCCTCAAAGAACAACGTATGATTCTTCAAGGCCGTAATGATCTCCAGGTTAGAACTTTTTAAATTCCCCAAACCATTTTTTAATGATTCCATTTTCTCGTATAAACTGCGCGTTTTTGGCTCACAGACATACGACTTTAATTTTTCTTCCAGTGATAGCAGGCTTCGGTTGTTACGTTCCAGACGCAATAAGGCATTATTTCTGCTGGAATATCTGGGAACGCCTGAAATGGGTCCTGTTGCAGTCATAATATTGTAATTTTGGGGGTAATCGTTTTACTAATGGTGCCTTTAAGGTACGAAATTTTCTACAAAAAAAGAACGCCACAAAATCAGATAACGTAATTTTAACTATTTAATAAAATCCTTAACTATTTTGGTACTACAGGAGTCTTTTAACTACTATGGATTACTTGTATTAAACTCAGTGAGTTAATTCCTCGAATTCAAGGTCGGCTATTACCTTATTCCATTCATCAGAAAAAGGAGATCGATAAAGCTCCTTAAGCAATCTGCGCCTTTTCCGGTCTGAGATATTTAAAGTATCAATAATCTCCAGGCGCTTTTCTATGGTAGCAATACGCTCTAGTTTTAGTTTCATCCTCTCTTCTGGAGTAATTACAAGATCAGAATCAAACCTTTCCAGGACTGTCCTCTTTTTGACCACAATTTCTTCCTTAGTGTTAATTCGGGTCTCGTCCTGACCATACCCTATAGCGATAATAGCGAAAAGAAAAACCGCCAGCCTGCATTTTCTTAAATGTATTTTATTAATGAAACTCATTGCCTGTGCTCTCTTTTGCAAAGTACTGATTTTTAATTAAATACAATAGGGAATATCACTGGTTTACAGACTTAAAAACGATATAATTTGACACTTTATCGTTTCGCAGTTTTAATTACCTTTGATTACAGGCAACAAATAAGATATCCTATGAAATTCTTTACCAAATTCCTGCTCTTCTTTTTAGTATCAATTCAACTCTTGAATGCACAGCAAAACATTTCTTCAGCCCGAATTGAATTTGTTTTTGTATCCAAAGACGTAGATGGTACTGTTGAAGGATTTCAGTCTTCGTCTGAAATTATCCCGGAAGATCTTACAAGTTCAAAATTCGAAGGTTCTGTTGCCGTGGGCACAATAAAAACGGGTAATTTCTTACGCGACTGGAACTTGAAAAGTGGTAGATATTTTGATGAAGAAACCTACCCGGTAATTACTTTTAAAAGCTCAGAAGTTAGTGTAATTGAGGACGGTCTTAAAGTTATTGGAACCATTACAATTAAGGGAATATCCAAAAAACTAACATGGTTTTTTGAGCGAGATGGCAATACGCTAAGAGGAGCTGCTACTCTTTTTAGTTCTGATTTTAATATCAATATTAAAAAAGGTCGGGAAGATAATAAAGTAGAAATAAATCTGATACTGGAACTTGGTTGACCCCCTCAATTTTTAGACACACCAAACCAAAATAATATCGGGTGAACTATGCTCTAGTTTTAAAAATCAATTCATAAATTTTACCTACGCCCCAATTACCAAGGGGGAAATATAGGGCAAAGAAAAGCGCCATTCCGAGCGTGAAATTTCGAATTCCTATTAGTTCATCCAGAATATTTCCGGGAAAAGCATAGGATGTTTTAAAGAAATATCCTCCAAATTCCAATAGCCCCATGGCTACAAGTCCATATGCATATTGAGCATGAAAAGGGAGTTTTCGCAATAACAGAGAAATTGGCACCATATATAAAATATAGACGCTGATTACCTGCCACCAGAAAGTAAACCTCGCAATTTGGACCTCAGTGCCTAACCAGTTCATTAGCATTCCCCAGGCAAAATAAATGATGCAATAGGTAAGTATAAGCCTGGGATCTACCCTTAATTTGTCCAGGGCCCAGGAATAAAACGATTTCATGATTATTTAGAACTTCGTTTTTTATTAATAATGACCATGGCATCATTCACTGTTTGCATTTGATCCATATCATCATTTTCAAGGGTAATTTCAAAAGTATCTTCAACATCAAGGACAATGTCTACCAGGTTGGCAGAATTGATATTGAGTTCATTTATGAAATGACTATCCGGTGATATATCATCTACAGATACATCCTCCGGTAAATAAGGCTGAACTATACCTTTTAATTGTTGATAATAATTTTCTTCTTTCATATTTTTTATCTAAGCCTTAAAGTCTCTAAAAATAACACATGCATTTACATCTCCAAAACCAAAACTTGCTTTTGCAATTGTATTGGGTCTGAAATTTAAGGTTTTCAAAGGAATACGTGATTTATCTACCAGTTTTTCTATTTCGGGATGCAAATCTTCAATATTAACATTTCCAAAAATTTGCTCTTCTTTAAATTGCAACACTGCCCCTACGCATTCCATACTGCCCGCGGCAGCGAGGCCATGACCCATAATCCCTTTAAAA
This sequence comes from uncultured Eudoraea sp., assembly GCF_947258525.1. Classification (GTDB taxonomy): domain Bacteria; phylum Bacteroidota; class Bacteroidia; order Flavobacteriales; family Flavobacteriaceae; genus Eudoraea. Next base: position 87,436 of record NZ_CAMYIP010000079.1, on the reverse strand, counting down.
GAATTAATATACGGGAAATCCAGGCCGGATCGCTGTAATGCAATGCTCCAGTTACGTACTTCAACAGGATCTTTTCCAGTAGCAGTTAAATGACCATTTATTGCTTCAATATCTTTACTTTCTATATCTGAATTTTTTAATGCCATTTTAATACATCGCTGGACAGATATACTATTCGGAGCCGTCATACTGCCACCCCCTCTTTGACCTCCGCTATTGACGGCGCCGCCTAAAACTTCGGCGTATATTTTTGCGCCTCTTTGTTTTGCACTAGTCAATGATTCTAGTACCAAGGCCCCTGCCCCACTCCCTGGAACAAATCCGGAAGCCGAAGCGCTTAAAGGCCTGCTCGCTGCTGTAGGAGTTTCATTATACTTTCTCGGGAGTATGCGCATGGCATCAAAACCTCCCCAGACATATGGGCCACTGTCACTGCAACTTCCGGTTAAGATGCGTTTTGCTTTTCCTGATCTTATCCGGTCATAAGCCATTATTACACCTTCCGTACCTGTAGTGCACGCAGAGGAATTGGTTGTTACCTGGTTACCAGAACCGAGTATTCCCCCCAAATAAGCACTTATCCCGCTTGCCATGGTTTGAATTACCGATGTACTTCCTAATCTCCTAGTATTTCCCGCATCTACAAGATGAATTGATTCACGGAATTTATCAACCCCCAGAATTCCTGTTCCAAAAATGATCCCACTATCCCAATCTGGCTCATCTTTCTGCGCTTTGGTTAAACCGGCATCTGTCCAGGCATCTGTACCCGCAATGACTCCATAAACCAATCCACTTGCATTTAAACCTCTTAGCTGAAGTGATGTAAAGTATTTGTTTATATATCCGGCTTCAATATTGGGTACACCAGCAACTTGACAACCAAATTTAAGGTCTTTTAATTTTTGCTGAAAACTTATTCCGCTAATACCGTCCTTGAGACTATTAGTAAAATCTTCAAGTGTTACGCCATTTGGAGCACAAATACCCAAACCTGTCACTACCACTCTATCTTCCATTGGGAGAGTTTTTTATCATTCCGGCTAATTCACCCTTACAAACTAATTCCTTAGAAGCATTATACATCTTTACCTTACACTTTAGTTTATTGAATCTGAAGTAAAGTTTTTCCGAGCTTACAAATACAGTCTCTCCAGGGTATACCGGGAGGTAAAACTCCATTTCAGAACTACTAAAGGCAACAGCTATATTATCAAAGTTGGTGTCTTTTTGTTCCGAAAGCAAAATAATACCCAGGCAAACCAATCCAATTTGAGCACAGCATTCTGTAAGTATAACTCCAGGGGTCACTGGTAGCTCTTTAAAATGTCCTTGGTAAAATTCAAGATCTTCGCTAAAACAGAAACTGCCGTTGACACCATTCCTATCTATTTTTGATAGGTCATCCACAAACAAAAACGGTTTTGAATATGGCAGCTTTTCTATGATCTTTTTAAAATCCATAATCTAATTTAAACTTTCGCCACCATCCACCTTAATTACAGTTCCATTAATCCATTTAGCTTCTTCCGTGCATAACAAATAGACCACATCAGCCACATCTTCCGGTGTAGTAAGGCGAGCGCCCGGATTTTTTAACTTTGCCTGCTTTATAAGACTTTCACTGCCGGGAATACGTCTCAAGGATTCGGTATCAGTGACACCCGCCTGTATACAATTGGATTTTATACCAAGCTTGGCAAATTCCATAGCCATATTTCTGGAAATAGCTTCAAGGGCTGCTTTAGCGGCCGCAACGGCACCATAGTTAGATATTGCTTTTGAAGAACCCTCACTTGTAAATGCAATAATACGCGAATCTTCTGCAAATAAAGTTGCTTTAATTAATGCCTGTACCCAGTCATAGAGACTTATCGCCATTGCGTTAATTGTAATCTGGAAATCCTGGCTGCTTAGTTCATTATCACTCGAAGAATACATTGGTTTAAGGTTACCCTTTGCAATACTATGCACCAAGACCTTGATCTTGTGACCATCAGGAATAAAATCCCTTATTTTCTGTATTAAATCATCTCTATTGCTTTTTTGAATGGCATCCTGGTTATAACTCTTAAACTGTACACCGGCATTACTAATTTCTTTAAAGTCATTTGCTATATCTTGCATATCAATACTACGATCACGATGAACAACAAGGATATGATACCCATTTCTTGCAAGCTTTTTAGCAGAAGCAAGGCCAAGACCTTTACTACCACCCAAAACTAGTGCCCAATTATTTGCTTTAACTATGTCCACTTTATTAATTTTTATAGTCCTACCACTCCATCAAAACGCGTTGAGCTGAAAATCCGGGACCAAAACTCAAGATCATTCCTTGCTCACCTTTTCCAATATCTTTCGACATAAATCGTTCCAGTACATAGAGCACCGTAGCACTACTCATATTTCCGTATAAACGCAATGTTTCGCGCGTATCATCAATGTTTTTTCCCAGCTTTCCGAACAATTCTTCAACGGTCTGTACAATCTTCTTTCCACCGGGATGAAAGACTAAGTGATCTACGTGCTCAATAGAAGTCCCGTTCTTTTCTAAAAAAGGATGCACTATTTTCGGAAAATGTTCTGCAATGGTTTCCGGAACAGAGGGATCAAGAATCATTTTAAGCCCAGTGTTGGTAAGGTCAAATCCCATCATATGGGTAGCATTTCTAAAATGATACATCTCTTCGGCCACAATTTTTGGTCCATTGGCCTCTTTTTCCGAACTGAGTAAAACACAAGCTGCGCCATCGCCAAATATAGCGGCACTAACCATATTTGCCATAGAGAAATCTGTAAGCTGGAATGTTGCTGTAGGGCTTTCCACGGCTATTACAGCAGCGCGTTTCCCGGGATTTGCCCTTAAAAAGTTGGCAGCATATATAAGTCCCGAAACACCGGCTGCACATCCCATTTCCGTCACCGGTAACCTTACAATATCCTGCCTTAACTCAAGATCATTAACAATATATGCATCTAACGAAGGAATCATGATACCCGTGCAGCTTACGGTAATTATATAATCAAGGGAATCCGGATTCCATCCGCTATTACCTAAAGCTTTTTTGAGTACGGAAGTCCCTAATTTTTTCACTTCTCTTACATAAATATCGTTTTTAGCTTCAAGACTGGTAGCAGTAAACACATCTTCTATTCCCATAATGCCATAACGTTTATCCACGGCAGCACCCTCAAATATTTTTAACACTTTTCTTCTGAACCTATCTTCCTGTCCACTAAGCCATAGCTCAACAAAAGGTAAAATATCTTTAGTTTCTCTACAAAAAGGCGGCAATGCTTTAGCCACTGTTGCTATACGTACATTATTCATATGATTGTCTTAGTCGTGCTGTCTCCATCACCCATACATATCTAAAAGCCCATTTCCAATTAATTGTGTGAGCTGAATGTGATAAATCTTTTGAAAAAGTAATCAAGTCTTTTTTCTTAAATCCACTTTTAATTGAGATAAGACCATCATGTTTCGCAATTTTTGTTTTTATAAAAATAGCACTAAACCCTTTAAAAAGATAATATGCAAGTGCACTTCTTTGTAAGTCATTGATAATGACACCAATTTTGGCCAAGTTTGTGAATTGAGATAAGAATATTGGAATTTGTTCATTGCTAAAATGATGCATTGTGAGTGTGCACAGCAGAATATCACATTTAAAATTCAGCGGTTTCAAGGCTAAAATATCCTGTCTTAAGAATGTAATCTCAGGAAAATCAACTGATAATTCCCGCGCAATAGCCAATGCGTTTTCATTAAGGTCAAGGCCTATTAGCACAATTTCAATCTCCGAATTCCTAAAATAACTCGCAAGTTCCCTAAGCATTTCCCCGTCACCGCAGCCTATGTCCACAATAGTATATTGCTTCCTGGGGAATTCCTTTATGAGCTTGCAAACATTATTAATCGTTATTCTATTGCCTCCTAAAAGCCGATTACTTTTATTAATGTCATTAAAAACCAATCGCAGCGTATCAATTGCTACATTTGGATCATCCATTAATTCAGATTCCGTATTTCTATATCGTAAATCCATTATAGGGATATTGGTTTTCCATGAGTTCTTTTGATAAGCGATCTTATTAGTCCAGGTGATTTTGCAATAGTTCCCATAAGCATGTTTGATGCTCCTTCATTTAATAATAAGGACTGTAAGACCCTACCGGTTTGCAATCTTCGTCTGAATGTATTTTGCCATTCTTTGTTGTAATCAGATTCCATTTGAGCTCTGGTGTAATCTGAATTTTTAAAAAAAGTGTCAATTCGCTCCGATGCAAGTTTAGCACTATGAATAGCCATTGCCATACCGTTACCGCAAAGCGGATGAATTAAACCTGCCGTGTCACCACACATCAGCATATGTTTTTCTATTGCCTGTTTGCGTTCAAAAGATACTTGTGCGATGCTCATAGGTTCGTCGAAAAGTGGTTTTGCATTCCTAAGAAAGTGATTTAGAAATTTATTCCCGGCAACAACCTTCGAATTAAATTTCTCAATATTTTTTTCAGTTTGAAAACTTTTATAGGAGGCCAGATAGCAAAAGTTTACAGCCCCGGACTCAATTTTAGATAAGCCGCCGTACCCACCTTCAAAATTATGCAATGCCACCAGGTTATCCGGGAATTCCTGCAAGTCATAGTGTGCCTTTACCCCTATCCATGGTGCCTTTTTGTTTATGAAATTTCGATCCAGCTGTTTATCTAACCCTGATCGTTTTCCATAAGCCCCTATTGTCACTATAGCTGAGTATCTATTTTCATTTTCTGTATCTACATAAAATACGTCATTTAAAAAGGTTACATTTTTTACTGACTCAAATTTAACAGAGACTCCTAATGAAATTACTCTTTTGTAAAGGGAATTATCAAAAGCATATCTGCTTATTCCAAACCCTCCTAAAGGCAATTTTGTTTGAAGTAATTTTCCCTGTTTTGTAGAGAGTTGAAGCGTATCTATGGCAACTGTTTTGGGAAGTGTTACATTCAGGCTTTCAAGGTAAGGTACTATTTCGTTAGACACATATTCACCGCATACTTTATGGTGTGGATAGGGATAGCGTTCCAGAAGAAGCAAATTATATCCTTCCCTGGCCAAATGAATTGCGGAAGTGAGTCCAGCTAACCCACCACCTATTATGATCACATCGTATTTTTCCACTGATTGAAGATAGTTGTTTTTGTAAAAAAACCCGACTCAAAAGTCGGGTTTACAAAAAATTTTAATCCTTAAATAATCTTAATTAATTGGCCTGAGCCTTTGCATCTTCAATCATTTGTTTATTGGCAGACACTCCTATTTCTACCCTTCTGTTCTTAGCCTGTCCTTCTTTGGTAGCATTGTCAAATCTGGGTGAAGCTTCACCAAAACCTTCAACAGTCATTCTGCTTTTAGCCACGCCGGCATTGGCTATATATTTAGCAACAGCATCAGCCCGCCTTTTTGATAACTTTAAATTATACTCATCGTTGCCTACACTATCAGTATATCCCTGTATCATTAAATTCGTGTCCGGAAATTCATTAAATATTTCTGCGACCTTATCCAGGTTGGATTTGGCCTCTGCCGTTAAGTCAGAACTGTCAAACGCAAAGTTGACGCCACTTTTGTCGTCAAAAATTATATGGATCCCTTCTCCTACACGTTTTACATCCGCCCCTGGAATTTCATTTTCAATTTTCTGTGCCTGCTTGTCCATATTATTTCCAATGAGACCCCCGGCAACTCCACCTATGGCAGCACCGATCAATGCACCACCAATATTTCCGCCAATAAGGCCGCCAACCACAGCACCACCTGCTCCGCCAATAGCAGCCCCTCTTTGTGTTTTATTAGAGTTTTTTATGGCGTTACAACTGCTGTTTAGCGTAAGGAACATCATCCCAACCAATAGGAAACTTGTAAATTTTCTTGTCATCTGAATACTATTTTGAATTTATTTTAAAGCGTTACATCTTTAGAAACCTTTTCTAAATTGAGGACTACATCAAAAGGTTTTCCTTTATAATCAACCTCTACTCTGAATTCCACCTTAGATTCACTTAAGCTTTCTATACTCATTCGGTAGCCACTTTTATCACCACTAAGTGGTTTATTTTTGGTGTCCACCAATTTGAACTGTAGTTCTGTACTCCCGTCTCCTGGTTCATAGAAAGACCAAAGAATGCGGTGTGTACCTTCCTGGCATCTTTCAGACCCGTTAATGGAGAACCTACCCGTTCCATTGTTTGGAATAAACATCCATTCACCGCCTTTATAACAAGGCGAATCGGCAATACCAAATAAATCTGCTTTATAAAGCCCTTCTTCTCCAACAAAACGAATATTGGTCAGAGACCAGGTTCCTTTAAGTGTTTTTTTCTTCATTTGAGAAGATTGGGAAGTAGCTGTATTCGTTGCAGAACAAGCAACTAAAAGTATTGCCAGGATTAAAAAAACTGTATTTTTCATAAAAGATTATTTGTAATTATTTTAGAAGTAACTAAAGTAAAAATTTTATTGATTCAGGTTCTTTAAATCAGGGGTATATTTTTAATATTCCATCAACTCAATTAAAGAGGTCAGAAACCTTTCTTTGGGTAAATAATTATTTTCCAATGATTTGGCAAATGGAACCGGAGTTTCCATACTCGCGACCCGTTTCACCGGAGCATCCAGAAATTCAAAACACTCCTCCATCACAAGTGCAGATATATCACTGGCAATCCCTCCAAACATACTGTCTTCCTGTAGAATAATTAATTTCCCTGTCTTTTTAACAGATTCATAAATTGCCTGAGTGTCTAAAGGCTGGAGTGTGCGCAAATCTAAAAGATCTGCTCGTATTTCTGGATGTTGCTCCAAACATTCAAGAGCCCAGTGAACACCAGCACCGTAGGTGACTATTGAAACTTCATCACCTTCTTTCAACAGGCTGGCTTTTCCAAATGGTAAGGTGTAATAAGAAGTGGGAACCTCCTGGTAAACACTGCGATAAAGCGCTTTATGTTCAAAAAACATTACCGGGTTGGGATCATTAATCGCTGTTGCCAAAAGACCTTTTGCGTCATAAGGGAAAGCAGGATACACTACTTTTAGTCCCGGAGTTTTTGTGAACCACGCTTCATTGGTCTGGGAATGAAACGGTCCGGCACCCACTCCTGCACCACAAGGCATTCTAATTACCACATCTGCATTTTCATTCCACCGATAGTGGACTTTAGCAAGGTAATTGATTATTGGATTAAAACCTGAACTGACAAAATCGCCAAATTGCATTTCCATTACGGATTTTATTCCATTGATAGAAAGCCCCATGGCTGCAGATACAATTGCCGATTCACATATAGGTGTATTTCTTACCCTTTCTGCCCCAAAAGCTTCAACAAAACCTTCCGTTATTTTAAAGACACCCCCATAATCGGCAATATCCTGACCCAATATCACCAAGTCCTCATGCTTTTCCATTGATTGTTTTAAACTTTCCGAAATTGCATCAACCAGGCGAATATTATGTACTTCTATATTTGGTTTAACATCTTGATATTTATACTCTTTATAAACATCATTTAATTCTTTACTTTCACTAAATTGCACCTCTCCTTCCGCAAAAGCCAGCTTAAGATTATCATCTATTTCGTGAATGATTTCCTTTTTATATTCAACTTCCTTTTCCTCAGAAAGAATCCCCTGAGCGTGTAAATACTCAACATAATTTTCTAAAGGATCCAGCGCCGCCCATTCCTCCAATAGTCTTTTAGGAACATATTTGGTGCCACTAGCCTCTTCATGTCCGCGCATTCTAAATGTTTTGAATTCCAATAAGACCGGTCTTGGCTCTTTTCGGATACTTTCACATAATTCATTGACTTTACTGTAAACTTCAAGGATATTATTTCCGTTTATGATATGGGCTTCCATTCCATAACCTTTACCTTTATCTGCAATATGTTCACATTTAAACTGCTCGGATATTGGTGTAGAAAGTCCGTATCCATTGTTTTCAACACAAAATAGTACGGGTAAATCCCACACCGCAGCCACATTGAGCGCTTCATGGAAGTCGCCTTCGCTGGTAGCACCTTCACCTGTAAATACAGCGGTTACTTTCTGTCTTTTCTTTAGAAGATCTGCCAAAGCAATACCATCTGCCACACCCAGTTGAGGCCCCAGATGGGAAATCATGCCCACAATCTTATACTCCTGAGTTCCAAAATGAAAACTTCGATCGCGGCCATTTGTAAATCCACTGGACTTACCCTGCCATTGGGTAAATAATCGAAATAAAGGTATGCCCCGTGTTGTAAAAACTCCTAGGTTTCTGTGCATTGGAAGAATATATTCATCTTCATTCAAAGCAGTGGCAACACCTACTGCAATAGCTTCCTGACCTATACCACTAAACCATTTAGATATCTTTCCCTGACGTAAGAGAATTAGCATCTTTTCTTCGATCATTCTTGGCTTTAACATAGCCCTGTAGAGCTCCAGTTGCTTTTCGTTACTTATCCCTTTGCTTGAATATTGCATATTTCAACAAATAGTTTGTGCTTGTGATACGGGTATAAATGTAACAAAATTGACCTCAATAAAACAGTAGAAATCCATGCATGTTTGCACTTAATATTTATTAACTTTGAAAGCATATTAAAACCTTAGCTATGAGCAATATCCCCAGTGTAGACTTAAGAGATTATACTAGCGGCAATCCGGAGCGAAAAGAGAAGTTTACGAAAGAAATTGGCAGCGCTTTTGAAAATATTGGCTTTGTTGCCCTAAGTGGTCATTTTCTTTCTGATGAACTGGTCAAAGATTTATATGGGGAAGTTAAAAAGTTCTTCGAATTACCTCAGAGTGTGAAGGATTCGTATGAAATAGATGGTATTGGAGGTCAAAGAGGCTATACATCCTTTGGCAAAGAGCATGCAAAAGGAAGAAAGGAAGGAGACTTAAAGGAGTTTTGGCATTTTGGTCAGTATGTTGAAGATGACCCAATACTTGAAAAGGAATACCCGGAAAATGTAATCGTAAGAGAATTGCCAAAATTCAATACAGTTGGCAAAGAAACTTATAAGATGCTGGAGAAGACTGCCAAATACGTGCTTAGAGCACTGGCGCTTCATCTGAATCTTTCTGAAACTTACTTTGATGGTTATATTAAGAATGGTAATTCTATTTTAAGACCAATTCACTATCCTCCAATTGTTAATGAACCTAAAAATGCAGTGAGAGCGGCTGCTCACGGAGATATAAACCTCATAACCTTGCTGATGGGAGCACATGGCAGAGGCCTTCAGGTTCAAAATCATAAGGGAGAATGGATTGATGCAATCGCCACGACGGATCAGTTAATGATCAATGTCGGGGATATGCTTTCTCGCCTATCTAATGAGAAACTTAAATCTACAGTTCATAGGGTGGTTAATCCGCCCCGTGAATTATGGAATACTTCCAGATACTCTATTCCCTTTTTTATGCATCCGATAAGCAGTATGCCCCTTAATTGCCTTGACAATTGTATTGATCAAGAGCATCCCAAACGTTTTGATGATATAACAGCAGGAGAGTTTTTAAATGAACGCCTAATAGAACTGGGATTAATTAAATAATTACTTATTACTTTAATTAATAATGTTTATATTATTATATATCAAGGATTTAGGTTTTATAACTTATTGCGTCTTAGACGTTTAATCATAGAAGTCCCAAAATGGATTTAAAAGATCAATTAAAGAATTTATTTCCGGAGCATATTTCCTCAGAGGCAGATAAAGTTGCTGAGAAGAAACCAGAATTGTGGCTTCAGAAAGAGCCGATAATCTGTAAATATGAAAAAAGAAAAGGTAAACCGATCACTATTTTGGAGGGGTATAACGGAGCTGAAAAAGATTTTAAAAAATTAGCTCAGGATTTAAAGAAAAAATTAAGTGTGGGTGGTACATTTAAAAACAATTCAATAATAATTCAGGGTGATTACAGAGACAAAATAATGACCTTGCTTCAGGAAATGGGTTTTAGGACAAAACGCGTGGGAGGTTAACTTTGAGCCCGTTTTTATATACTCAAATAACCCGGTTAAAAAAATTTAACTATAATTTCAGAGGTTTTTCTGTTAATTTGTTTTTGTTTTTTTCGATTAAATGTTACTTTTAAACGTTATAAACTAAACTACCTAATCATAATGAGTTCCCAATTGCATATCACCAACGGGGATAGTTTCACCCAAAAGTTAAAATCACTAAAACTTAAGGGCGATATAATCACCTGGCGGGAAATGCTTTGTGAGGGAAAAACGGAAACTAATGTAGGTAGTGAATCGTTTTGGAAAACTCGTTTTGATTTTCTTCATAAAAATTACAAGGTCAGCAAGTCCTGGTTTGTTGAGAAGACCTTAAAAGAATATCGTTCTCTTTGTAATCATAAACAACAAGATCAGATTATACTTTGGTTTGAATACGACTTATTTTGCCAGATAAATATGCTCGCAGTGTTAAGTTGGCTAAAGAAACACAGGAGATATGCTGAAATATATTTAGTATGCAGTGGGGATGAGGATGAAACAAATCGTTTGTACGGGCTCAGCGATTTAAATGATGAGCAAATTTTGAATTCTTATGCTAATAAGACAAAGCTATCCCAGAATGATATAGAATATGCAGATTATGTCTGGCAATTGTATTGCAGCGATAATCCTATCCGATTAGAAAATCTGATGGATTTTGATAATTATCAATTTGACTATCTCTCTGATGCTATCAAAGTTCACTTAAAAAGGTTTCCTACCATTAAAAATGGTTTGAACGAGCTGGAGAATCGCGTTCTTGAATATTCTCTTCAACAAAAACCAAAATCTAAAAAACAATTACTTAGTAAACTACTTGAAAATCAAGGATTTTATGGTTTTGGTGACACGCAATACGAGCGAGTAATTTCTAACCTGCGGCCTCTTTTTTCTTCATTCAATCCCGTACGGTTAACCGCAAAAGGAAAAGAAATACTAGATGGACAAACCAATTATTATTCTCAAATAAGAGACAGTGAAGACTATCTGGGAGGCGCATTAAAGTATAATTTCTTATATAATACGGAGTCCGACAGAATTCTAAAACTGTAGTATGCAGCTGAGTGCTTCTGAGCTCATTCTTAATGCTGATAACAGCATATATCACCTTAATTTATTACCTCAAGACCTGGCAGAGACCGTCATTGTTGTCGGTGACCAAAACCGAGTTCCATTAGTTTCTAAATATTTTGATACAATAGAAGTAAAAAAAGGAAAAAGGGAATTTATTACTCATACAGGAATGCTCAATGGAACCAGAATTTCTGTAGTTTCATCAGGCATTGGAGCAGACAATATTGATATTGTAATTAATGAACTCGATGCATTGGTTAATATCGATTTCGAGACCAGAACAATAAAAGAAAATAAAACTAGTCTGGACATTGTCCGTGTTGGCACATCGGGCGGTTTACAGCCAGATATTGAAACAGATTCCTTTATATTAAGCGAATATGCCATTGGTTTTGATAATGTGCTTCATTTCTACGAAAGTGAACATATTCAACACCCAGAAATTCAGCTTGCCTTTATAGATCAAACGGAATGGTCTGTTTTTAAGTCTATTCCCTACGTAGTGGAGTCTGATCTTCAATTAACTGAAAAACTACGCTCAGATAACGTTATTATGGGCTTCACAGGTACAAATGTTGGTTTCTATGGACCCCAGGGACGCAGATTGCGATTACTATTGGAGGACAATGACCTGAATTCCAAGTTAAGCTCTTTTGAGTATAATGGAATGAGGATTACTAATCTGGAAATGGAAACATCAGCTATTTATGGCCTTTCAAAATTAATGGGTCACAGAGCGGCATCAATGAACTGTATATTAGCAAATAGAAGTACAGGTCAGTTTTCTAAAGATCCGGTTAAAACTATAGATGCTCTTATTAAGTATACGCTTGAAAAACTCACGGCATATTGAAAACTGTTAAGATTATTGGAGTCCCCGAGCATTTTAATTATGCCTGGCTAATGGCTATAGAAGAAGGCGCATTTGAAACAAGAGGGATTAACCTGATATGGACAGATGTTCCGGAAGGTACAGGAAAGATGTGTGCCATGTTAGAAGAAGGGCAGACAGACCTGGCTATTATTCTCACTGAAGGCATTGTAAAAAGTATTACTGAAGGAAATCCTGTAAAAATAGTCCAGGAGTATATAGCTACACCCCTTCAATGGGGTATCCATGTAGCTGCTGATAGCGAATTCCAAAATATGGCGGATCTACAAAATGCAACTGTGGCAATTAGCAGGTTTGGCAGTGGCAGCCACCTTATGTCCTTTGTGAATGCCCAATCTAACGGATGGGATACATCTTCACTTAATTTCCATATAGTGAATACCCTGGATGGTGCTATAGACGCTCTAAAATTGGGGACAGCAGATTATTTTATGTGGGAACACTTTACGACTAAACCTATTGTTGATTCAGGTATATTCAGAAGACTTGCAGACTGCCCTACTCCATGGCCGTGTTTTGTTATCGCTGCTACCGAATCTTTTCTAAATAAGAATAGAGAAATACTCCAACATATTTTAGAAGTAATTAATCTTTACACCACTGAATTCAAACGTATCCCAAGTATTGACAGGACAATTTCTAACAAATATGAACAGCGGATTGAGGATGTACGAGAATGGTTAGGCCTAACAGAATGGAGTCAATCACAAATAAGTCTGGAAACAATAAACATCGTTCAGGATTATCTCTTTAAATTAAAATTGATCAAGAATAAACTTGATATTGACGAGCTAATCACCAGTTTATAGGCGTTTTACCCATATTCTTCAAGAGTTCATTTGTCTTACTGAAGTGTTTGTTCCCAAACCAAAGACCTCTGTTGGCGCTTAAGGGTGAGGGATGTCCGGAAGTAAGAATGTAGTGTTTTGAGGTATCAATCAAGCTAATCTTCTTTTTTGCATATCCTCCCCATAACAGAAATACCAACCCTTTTTTCTCTGCTGAAAGCTTGCGTATCACTGAATCAGTAAAAACTTCCCAGCCCTTATTCTGATGACTACCGGCACTATGCGCCCTGACAGTTAAAGTGGCATTTAGCAACAAAACACCCTGGTCTGCCCAGTGTTCAAGGTTACCGCTTTTAGGGTATGGTTTCCCAATATCTGTCTCTATTTCCTTAAATATATTTATTAAAGATGGTGGATGCGGAATTCCGTCTTTTACGGAAAAACAGAGGCCATTAGCCTGATTGGGCCCGTGGTAAGGGTCCTGACCAATGATCACCACTTTGGTGAGCTCGAAATTGGAGTGGTCAAAGGCAGCAAAAATGTTATTCCCTTTAGGATAGCAGGTTGTTGAACGATATTCATCTCTAACAAACCGTACCAAAGTATCGAAATAGGGTTTTTGGAATTCGGATTGGAGCTGACTCTGCCAGCTCGGATGAATAGTAACGTTCATTTAACAAAGGACTTAGTAATCGTAGTAAAATTAAATCAATAATAACGACTTTACCAAATCAATAGCGATGTTCTAATCTGTCTGGAAAACTATTTGGAAGTTATAGGTTCTGATTCTTGTGAATTAAGCAATTGATTTTGCTGCTGTCTGTACTCTAATGCTTCAATATACGCCGCAAAGTATTTTGACTGGTGTTTAGTATTAGCTCTTATTGCCCATTCCATTGCAGCTGTTAGATTATTGTTTCGTTCATTCAAAACTGCGAGGTTATAGCAGGCTTTACTGCTTATTTTCTGATCTGGATTTTCCGTTTCTTTTTTCCATAGATCCGCAGCTAATTCCCAATTACCAGATAGTGTATAGGCTTCGGCCTCTTCGAATATTGGTGTGCATTTTACATAATATTCCCTGGTTATACTATGCTCATAGGGCTGCAGTCTGGCACCATAGGAACTTCCTGTTTGTTTACCCTGTTCTACAATATCTTTTGCTCTGTCTTCTATTGCCTGCAGTGCTTCATAAGGATCAAGTCCCTTAGCAGTAGAAACAATCTGATTGTTAAAAGTAAACTCATCTATTAGGAGCTTATTCGAAGGGTCATAAATCCTCCAACCGTTTTCAATCAAAGTTTCAAGTGTAATCTGGTGCGCTGGAACTTTTTCTTTAACACGTAATAAATTAAGTTGATCCATCGTGGTCTTCTTTAAAGATACCCTGGTGTCTGAATCATAATAAGCCATTGAAAAAATAGCATCAACCTGATGTCTTTGGCATAGTGCTTCAACTACCTCCCAGCTTAAATAGTCTCCATTATTATCAGGATCTTTCTCATTTTGCACTAAATCTTCCATCAATATGATGGTATCAAAACGACTGTCACCAGTAAGTTCATTATATAAACCTTTGATTGCCGCATCCCTTGCTTCTTTGGCAAGTTGTTGATTTTCTCTTGAAATGAGCTGGTGCAGTCCGGTTTGTTCTTTCTCTTCCTTTAAATGTACTTTCCCTCCTATTATCCCTACTCTTTTAATCGTATTGGAAAGAGAAACCGGTGCAGGCTCTATAGTTAGAATATCAACATTCCTTGTAGTACTGCAACTAATTACAATTACAAGCAGGAACAACAAGCAAATTCTATGGTAATATCTTCTCATATAAAACTGCATACTTAGTCTATAGCTATTAAAACAGTTGATTATGTATGATTATTGCCCTTAACAGTAAAATATGCACTCATTTTACTCATTGAACAATAGAATTTTCAAAATCACACCTATTCCATACCTTTGCCATCTGCAATTCCCGGTAATGCAAATAATAGATAAAAAGACTTTACAAGATTTAGAATTCCCGCTGGTATTACAACAATTGTCTGACCGCTGTAGTACTGAATTGGGAAAAATGGATGCTTTATCTATACAGCCAATATCAGAAAAGAAAGAGCTCTTAGAAATCCTGGGCCAAACATCTGAATATCTGGCTTCTTTTAGCAATGATAATAAGATCCCCAATCACGGATTTGATACAATAAACAATGAGCTAAAGCTGCTCAAAATAGAAAATACAACCCTGGAAATTTCAGGTTTCCGGCGGATTGCGCATATCTGTACTCTGGTAAATACACACAAAAAGTTCTTTAAAAAATTTAAGGAATATTATCCCTTATTATTTTCTTGCATCGAACAAATAGAATCCAATACCGAGATAACTACTAATATTGGATTGGTTATCGATCGCTTTGGTGAGGTCAAAGACAATGCTTCGGAAGCATTAAAAATAATACGCAGGCAAATAAACCAGGTTAAAGGTAAGATCAATCAAAGTTTTGCCACTGCACTTAATGCCAGTCAGTCTGCTGAATATTTAGATGAAATACGAGAGTCTGTTGTAGAAAATCGCAGGGTATTGGCCGTTAAAGCAATGTACAGGCGTAAAGTAAAGGGAACTGTAATGGGAACCTCCAAAACGGGTAGTATTGTTTATATAGAACCAGAAGCGTCATTAAAGTACAGCAGGGAACTCAATAACCTGGAATTTGATGAAAAAGAGGAAGTTCAAAGGATTCTTAATCAATTAACAGATTTAATAAGACCTTACGAATCTCTCCTCCGGGAGTACCAAGGTTTTCTAACACAGATCGATATTACTGCTGCCAAGGCAAAATATGCAAGAGATATGAATGCACTATTGCCTGAAATAAATAATTCTAGCAGGCTTTATTTGCGAGATGCTTTCCATCCATTGCTTTTTCTAACTAACAAAAAAAGCGGTGAAAAGACATGGCCACAGACTATTGAGCTACATCCGGAAAACAGGATAATCGTAATTTCAGGTCCGAATGCAGGAGGAAAAAGCATTACGCTAAAAACCATTGGATTACTTCAGGTTATGCTACAAAGCGGTCTTTTGATTCCAGTTCACGAACGAAGTTCTGTATGCTTGTTTAAAAATATACTTACGGATATAGGAGATAATCAATCTATTGAAAATCATCTGAGTACTTATAGTTACAGACTTAAGAACATGAATCGGTTTCTTAGGAAGTGCAATAAGAATACTTTATTTCTTATTGATGAATTTGGGACCGGAAGTGATCCTGAATTAGGGGGTGCCCTTGCAGAGGCATTTTTAGAAGTTTTTTATGAACGTGGTGCATTTGGCGTTATTACCACACATTATGCTAACCTAAAGGCATTGGCTGATGAGTTACCGCATACCACTAATGCAAATATGCTTTTCAATTCTAAAACTCTGGAACCTACCTTTCAATTAGAGTTAGGGCAGCCAGGCAGTTCTTTTACATTTGAAGTAGCGCAGAAAAATGGAATCCCGTATAATTTGATCAATAAGGCTAAGAAGAAGGTTGAACGCGGTAAATTACGATTTGATGCCACTATTGCCAAAATGCAAAAGGAACGTAACAAAATGGCTCAGACCGGATCCAGGCTAAAAGAAGAAGAATCCAAAGCGCGTGATGAATCAATAAGGTTGGAAAAACTAAATGCGAAGATTAAGTCTAAATTAGAAAATTATCAGGAGCTGTATGATCATGACCAGCGAATGATACATTTGGGTAATAAAATAAACACAGCAGCAGAAAAATATTTTTTAGATAACAAAAAGCGTGTTTTGGTCTCAGAGCTTTTGCGAATTGTGGAGACTGAAAATAGTAAGCGAAAAAAGAAATCCGTCACTCAGGCCAAGGTAGAAAGGCAAAAGAAGCTCGAAACTGCACAGGAAGTTCAGAAAAAAGTAAAAGTGATCCGGGAGAAAAAGAAAACTGATAGCAGGAAAGCCAAATTAAAGGAAAAGAATAAACCAAGACCCGTATTTAAAATTGGCGACCGGGTAAGGATGCATGATGGCCGTGCGGTTGGAAGTATAGATAAACTTGAGAAAAATAAAGCGGTAGTCAATTACGGGATGTTTACAACTAATGTGAGTGTGGATCAATTAGAATTGGTCGAAACCAAAAAGTAGTTGTTGGTAAAGATGTTTATATATGTATATAATTAAATATTCGCTCTAAATCCAATGCCCTAAGTTTCTTAAATTGATTATAAAACATATCGGATTCTAGGTTTTAGGCTTTATTTTTGCCTTGTGATACCAAGAGACGATAAAAAAATTATTTTGTTTGATGGCGTTTGTAACCTTTGCAATAGTTCCATTCAGTTTGTCATTAAGCACGATAAAAAAAATCGTTACAAGTTTGCAGCCCTGCAAAGTGATACGGCCAAAATGCTTCTGAGTCAAAGGGGTATAGATTCATCACAAATAGATTCAATCATTCTAATTGACCCTAATACTGCCTATTACATTAAATCATCTGCGGCTTTGGAGATTGGTAAGTCTTTTGGTGGTGGCTGGCGTCTGTTAAGTATTTTTGAATGGGTTCCAAGACCTATTAGAGATTGGATCTATGACCTGATAGCCAAAAACAGGTACAGTTGGTTTGGTAAACAAAATGACTGCATGATCCCTACCCCGGAACTAAAGGCAAAATTTCTGGATTAGTCTATTTCAAATTATTTAAAATAAATTCGAGTGTGGGATTTGAGCTCCTATTTGTCGAATATGCCAGATTATTATGGCTTATGGGCTTAGCTAAACCTAAATTTTGTAAATATTTTATTTGATCAGCGTTGTTCATCGCTACTTTTCCGGTGAGTAATACATCCATAGACTCGCCATTCCTATAACGTTTGTAGATTTTTTTCAATCCACTAAGATATAGTCGATCCTTGGTAAAACCTCCGCCTCTATGTGCCCTAAGAGTAATTGAAAATGCGTCATTTCGGTTCAATTTGTATTGGTTGTGTATCAGATCGAAGGTGTCTGCGAAACTATAACCTTTAATTAAACTATCTGCTGCTATAACTCTATATGCTAGCTCTTTAAGTCTTTTAATTGTAAGTGCTCCGCTCATGTATTCGCTAAAAACTGCCAATCCTTCCTGAGTTTCTACATTTTTTGGAAAACCGTTGGAAAATATTTTTAAAGGTTGAAGAGAAGCATTAAAAGTAGTTACCAGGTGTACTCCAATTTCATGATTTGCCAATGTGAGCAGTTGGTTTTGGCTAAACCTTGCATTGCGTTTTATAAGTAATGTTTTGGTTGCATTGCTTACCATAGCGTCAGCTGCTATGTGGGTCGCAAATTTAATATTTACCGGAAATTCATATGATGCGGCAAAATCTTCAAAATAGGCCCTGGCATCATCCGTGGAAAATACGGTTTCCATATCAACACTTGCAGGCTCATCATCAAAATGAAGTATAAATTTTGCATTTTGAACATCCTTTTCAGTTGGGGTTCCATATATATTCAAAGAATTGTAATAAAACTCTTTCCCCTTGCCAATAGTTTTGATGCATTGCACCATATTGGCATAATAATAAATAATATCTGTATATAAATCCTTTAATTCCGCATCTTTTATTCGCTCTAATCTTTGTGAATAAAACAAGCGATGAAGCTTATAAGGATCGAACTTTAATTTTGGATATTTGAATTTGGGGTTTTCTACAAATTTGGAAGCAAAAAACTTATGTTTTTCTTTTTCACCATTAAGCGGATTTACATAGCTCAGCAACTCAATATTCTTTATGAGTCTATCCAGGTTGTCATCTACTTCAAATAAATTGGGATACTCTAATTTAATAGACAGGCGCTGATCTTCGGTAATCATAAATCTTTCTCGTGAAATTCTTTAGCCTGCAAAGGTACTAATTCTTTTAATTGCAATTCCACAGCACGTACTACCTCGGGATAAATAATAGCAGTGAGCTCATCGCAATAGACCTTTGCAATTTCAGTTGCTAAAACAAGTGTGTTGCCAAAAGTTGTTGTAATATATTTCAGAAAAAATCCATTTCCCTGAAAGGTGTCGTTAATTTTACAATTGGATTTTATATTATTCGGTAATTTAATAGTCTCCAGCTTTTCTTGCCAGTCGGTGACTATTTCGCCGAACCGATTGTTATCTATATTACTGGTACCAAGGTTCCACGTAGGCACAATCCGGTCCCAGCGCTTCCAGTTATAACTGTGCATATCAAAAACAATGGCCTTTCCATATTTCGCTTCAATTTGTTCAACAAGAGCGTGAACAACACTATAA
Organism: uncultured Eudoraea sp.; assembly: GCF_947258525.1. GTDB lineage: Bacteria > Bacteroidota > Bacteroidia > Flavobacteriales > Flavobacteriaceae > Eudoraea. The sequence continues at coordinate 68,334 of NZ_CAMYIP010000079.1, read as the reverse complement.
AATGAAGCATGTTTTTGCATGCTGTGATCGTATTCCTGAGCAGATATTGGTATTTTCCACAAGGGCTTACCCCAGGCATCTGAATAAATGGCTCCATCAGGAGGCCTATTAAGATCATATTCAAACCTGCTGTCACAGCCGGTTAAGACTATGGGGTGAGAAGCAACCATTTCGCTTGTACATGGATCTTCTTCATACCATCGATCGTACTCGGTATGAAGGCAATTATCCCAGAGTGATTTTCTAAATTGATGCCCATCGTGCACCGCTGCACATATATAAGGGGCGTAATCACTTATTTTTAAAATAAAGGAATAATCATCTGAAACTGCCTCAAACGGAATCTCAGATTTAATTTTTGAGATAATATCGGCAACCGAAAGTTTAAGCATTCTCAACCTCGTTTCGCAATCTGGAACGCCTGTTAAAAGCTTGCAATTTGTCAACTACCTTGCTCTCAATAAAGTCTATTATTTTGGACTGAATTTTGGTTTTATAAACCTTATTCATATAGGTTATCCCGCCCGGTGACATAACATTTACCTCCACTAATTTACCGCCGATAACATCGATTCCTACAAAATACAGCCCGTCCTTAACCAGTTTGGGCCCAATTTGCTTGCATAATGCTTTTTCCTGTTTTGTAAGCGTATGCTTTGCAACAGAACCTCCTGCAGAAACATTGGAGCGATGATCATCAGAACCCGGTATACGCCTCATTGCACCAATTGGTTCTCCGTTTAAAATCAGAATTCTAACATCACCTTGCTCTGCTCCTTCAATATATTCCTGAAGAATGACATAATTAGATGATCCATCGGAACTTGAAATATAAAAATCCAATAGCGACTTTATATTTGACATTGCCGATTTCTCAATTAGGATAACACCCGAACCTCCAAAGCCATTCAATGGCTTTAAGATCATTTTATCGGCTTTGGATTCTTTAATCTGCTTTACCAGATAGTTTTTATTCTTAGAAACATGGGTAGTAGGTATTATATTGTCATGACTATCACCAAAAGCCGCAGTGTACAACTTGTTATTCGCCTCCCTCAAACCCTGCAGTGAATTAACTATGAACACATCGTCCTTTACAGAATCCAAAAAATTCAACATAATAGGGTCAAGTGGTGGATTGGCTCTCATGAAGATAACATCAAAGCCGGCCAGCGGCAGCATTTCCTCCCTAATTTCAGCCTTTCTATAAAAAGACTTAAGACTGCCGGGTACTTTATCCATTCTGCCAATAACGGTGCAAAAGGCATTTGTAACACTATTGCGAATAGTAAGATTAGCAGGCGTGCACAAGGCTACTCCGTGGTTGCGTTTAACGCATTCATGAATTAATGCAAGGCTTGTATCATTCTCAGGATCAATCTCCTCCCAAGGATACATAAGAAAACAAATGTTCATTGGACTTAATTTTAGTTTATTTTACTTCTTCATAAAACTTATCCCAGTCTTCTATGCGGGGTTTACCTAATTTCCCGACAGACTTGGCAACAATCATTGAAACGGTAGCGTCTCCGGTAACATTAATAATAGTTCTGCACATATCTAATGGACGGTCTACTGCAAAAATTAGTGCCAGTCCAATAGCCAGTTTATCAGATGGAAAACCTATAGATTCCAAAACAATGACCAGCATTACCATACCGGCTCCAGGGACTGCTGCCGAGCCAATAGATGCCAGTAACGCGGTAAGCACAATAGTCAGCTGTCCGCCAAGAGAGAGATTAAAATCAAGAGCCTGGGCGATAAAAACAGCCGCAACACCCTGATATAAGCTTGTACCATCCATATTAATGGTAGCGCCTACTGGGAGTACAAAACTAGATACCTCTTTATCTACCCCTATATGCTCCTCTACCCTTTCCATCGTAACCGGAAGAGTTGCCGCGCTCGAACTTGTGGAAAATGCCAATAATTGAGCCGGACTTATCTCCTTAAGAAACCAGAAAGGATTTTTCTGTGTATAAGTGGCAACAACCACAGCATAAAATACAATCATTAAAAATAGTCCCAAAACCACTACCCCGGCATATTTCAATAGTGCCAGTAACAGATCCGGGTCACCAGAGGAGACAACAACATTTGCTAACAATGCAAAAACTGCCACCGGAGCGGTGAGCATTATAAGATCTACCATTTTGAGTACAACATCATTGAGTGAATCAAAAAACTTTTTTAGTGGTTTAGCTCTTTTTTCTCCGATTAACAGCATTGCTATACCAAGGAATATTGTGAAAAAGATGACCTGAAGCATTAAGCTGTTATCACTTAGAGCGCCAAATGCATTATCAGGAACCATGTCTTCCATAAACTGCAATGGACCAACTTCCTTTTGCCTTGAAGCTTCTTCAATCTTTGAGGTTACACCGCTATCTGTCGCATAGGTATCCGTTAATTTTGTAATTGTTTCATCTGAAATGCCTTCGCCTGGCTTCAAAACATTAACTAAAACCAGACCAATAGTAATGGCAATTATTGTGGTACATACATAAATAGCTATTGTCCGAAGTCCAATATTTCTGAACTTTGAAATGTCCTTTAAATCAGATATTCCTTTAATTAAAGAAGCAAGAATAAGTGGAATTGCAATTAACTTGAGAAGTTTAACAAAAATAGTTCCAAAAGGGTTAATCCAATCCTGCACAAAACCACGACCCCATTCAATATAGGTCATAGCGAAGCCAAAAAGAAGGCCAAGGATCATCCCTATTAGGATTTGCCAATGCAATTCCAGTTTCTTCATATAAAAAGTTTAGGTTAGAAAGATAGTATTTTGACAGGAAACCCCCTAAAAAAGGCGGTTTATAATTTTATGGTTCTATTTAGCAAAGTAAAGTCGGCAAGTACTAATGCCGCCATTGCTTCTACAATGGGCACAGCTCTTGGCACGACACACGGATCATGCCTACCCTTGCCCTGAGTTTTAACCATATTGCCATCTTTATCGATAGTTTCATAAGCCTGAATGACTGTCGCAACCGGTTTAAAGGCTACATTAAAATAGATATCCATACCATTGCTAATGCCACCTTGTATACCACCGCTGTTATTGGTAATTGTACTCCCATCCGGTTTGAATTGATCATTATGAACACTACCTTTCATTTTGACTCCTTCAAAACCGCTGCCATATTCAAATCCTTTGACCGCATTAATAGATAACATGGCTTTACCAAGATCAGCATGAAGCTTATCAAAAACAGGTTCTCCAAGTCCAACGGGAACATTTTTGATCACACAGCTAATGATTCCACCAATTGTATCACCTTCCTTTCGAACTTCTTTAATATAAGATTCCATTCTGGTGGCGGTGTCAGGATCCGGACAACGCACAGCATTACTTTCGGTTAATTTCAAATCCAGTTCCGAATAGGGTTTTTCAAGTTTAAGGGAACCAACCTGGGAAACGTAGGCATTTATACTAATGCCATTTAAAAATTGTTTAGCGATAGCTCCCGCAACTACACGACTGGCTGTTTCACGAGCAGAACTTCTGCCCCCTCCCCTATAGTCCCTAAAACCATACTTTTTATCATATACATAATCTGCATGAGACGGGCGATATGAATCTTTTATATGCGAGTAATCTTTTGATTTCTGATTTGTATTATAAATCGCAAATCCAATTGGGGTTCCAGTGGTCTGCCCTTCAAATATTCCGGAATAAAAAACAACAGTATCCGGCTCCTTACGTTGTGTAACTATAGCAGATTGGCCGGGCTTTCTCCTATCCAGCTCTTGCTGTATTGCTTCCAAATTCAACTTTATTCCGGACGGACATCCGTCTATAACACCACCAATTGCCTTCCCATGGGATTCTCCAAAAGTAGTAAGTTTAAAAAGTCTTCCAAATGTATTACCAGCCATAAGCCAAGATCCTTTTATATCTAGTTAGAAGTAATAACTCTTTTTTTCAAGAGCCAAAGATAGATGTTAAATAATGGGAAACAAAACACAGCTTGAGTTAATGGTAAGGTAACAAATGAATAATTTTTGACGTCAAACTTAACCTTAGTTTTAAGCAATAGTGACTTTGCCTTAAGGTGAAACTATACCAATGGGTCTAATTTTACACAAAACTTCCTTATCCTGTGAAAAAGCGTCTTATAGAGGTAGCGGTAATATCTGATGTGCATTTAGGCAATCCCAATTGTCATGCAGATGAGCTGATGGCATATCTAAGCAGTATAGATCCAAAAAAGTTAATTCTGAATGGCAATATTATTGATATCTGGCAATTTAAAAATCACTTTTTTCCTGCATCACATTTAAAGATTCTAAAAAAAATTATAGGTATGGCTTCAAAGGGCACCGAAGTCATTTATATTACTGGAAATCATGATGAGAAATTACGCAGGTTTAGTAATACCCTGATAGGAAATTTATCAATACAAGACAAATTAGTTTTAAAATTAGATGGTCAGAAAGCCTGGATTTTTCATGGAGATGTTTTTGATATTTCTTTTCCACAAATAAAGTGGCTTGCTAAAATGGGTGATACCGGATTCGGACTTGTACTTTGCATTAATCGGGTATTCAACCGGTTCTTTGCAAAATTTGGAAAAGAAAAATATTCTTTGACCGGGAAAATAAAAAGCAGCGTTAAAAATGCTGATAAGTATATTAGTATTTTTAAGCAAACTGCAATAGAAACAGCTCTTGCCAATGGCTATGACTATGTGATCTGTGGACATATTCACCAGCCTGAAAAAGAAACTTTTGAAACAAAAAATGGAAAATGTACTTATCTGAATTCCGGTGATTGGGTAGAAAGCCTTAGTGCTTTGGAATATTCGTTCAAACGATGGAAAGTTTACAATTATAGCTACGATAAACTCTCTCCTTTTTTTGCAGATGAAGATTTGAAGCTAATGGATTTAAGCGATCTTATTGAAACATTAGAAAGGACCCACCCCCCAAAACAAAAGCAATCACAAGGAGAAGACGAATCAATTGATGCTTAAGGCATTCTTTAAAATTGTCACAGGGTGCTGCGCTTGTCTTCCCGTGCCATCATAAATCTGATGCCTGCAACTCGTTCCATTAGCGGAAATAATTACATCTTCACCAGATTTTCTTATTGAAGGAAACAGTTTTAACTCTCCTATTTGCATGCTAGTATTATAGTGCTCACGCTCATAACCAAAAGACCCGGCCATACCACAGCAACCGGAAGAAATGATGCTAACTTTGTAGTTTTCGGGCAGATTTAATATGTCAAATGTAACTTTTTGGTTAGATAGGGCCTTTTGATGACAGTGATTGTGGATTTTGACGTTTGCAGCTGACTTAGTGAATTGTTCCTTACGAATATTTCCATTTTTGATCTCATTAGAAAGAAATTCCTCAATAAGGAAAGACACAGATGCAATTGTTTCAACTTTATCAGCCTCAAAATGAAACCTTTTGTATTCATCTCTGAAAGTTAGAATGGCAGAGGGTTCTATTCCGACTATAGGAATACCCTGCCGGGCGTAATTGAACAATGTTGCAATATTTTTCTCTGCCAGCTTTTTAGCCTGTTTCAAAAATCCTTTTGAAATAAATGTTCGTCCGCTCTCTGCGTAGTAAAGACTTACTTCATATCCCAATCCGGAAAACAAGTCTATCGCATCTATACCAAGATCCGTGTCCAAATACCTGGTGAATTCATCAATATATAGAACTACCTTTCTACTTTTTTTATTTAGTTGTTTATCAATATTTTGAAGGTATTTATTGAAATTTATACTTGATACAAAAGGTAACCTCCTTTCAGGTGCAATTCCCGAAATTTTCTTTATCACTTTACTAAGCGGTCCGGAATTATAAATAGTATTTGTTACTTTAGGCATTTTGCTTCCGAGAGCATTTAACCGGGTATTGTATGCAAACAGTTTATTCCTGAATTTATACCCGTTGATCTCCTGATATTGATATAAAAACTCCGATTTTAAAGTTGAAACATCAACATTACTAGGGCATTCACTTGAACAGGCTTTACAGCTTAAACAGAGATCGAATACCTCCACTAATTCATCAGAGTTAAATCGGTTTTGCCCAAGAGAATTTGTTAGCACCTCCCGCAATGCATTTGCCCTTCCCCGGGTTGTATCTTTTTCATTCTTTGTTGCCTGATAACTCGGACACATCCCTCCTGAAGCGTTATGGGACTTTCTGCAGTCGCCGCTACCATTACATTTTTCAGATGCTTTTAAAATTCCCTCACTGTCTGAGAAATCAAAAATTGTACTGATCTCGGGTTCTTCCCGCTCAACTTCATATCGCAATGATTCATCCATTGGATATGCATCTACAATTTTGCCCGGATTAAAAATATGATCAGGATCAAAATATGACTTTATGCGTTTAAGCAATTCATAGTTCTGCTCGCCAAGCATCATAGGAATAAATTCAGCCCTTACAATACCATCACCATGTTCTCCGCTAAACGACCCCCCGTATTTTTTGGTCAGTTTAGCTACATCTGTTGTTATGGCTCTGAAAAGGGAGACATCTTGGGCACGTTTTAAGTTTAGAATTGGCCTTAAATGAAGCTCGCCTGCACCGGCATGGGCATAATACACGGCGTCCTGGCCATAATCTTTCATGATCTTTGTGAAATCACCTATAAAGGCTTTAAGGTCTGGCAAAGAAACCGCTGTATCTTCAATACAAGCTACAGCCTTTCTGTCTCCTACCATATTTCCTAAAAGGCCAAGACCCGCCTTTCTCAAAGCAATGGCTTTATTGATATCGTTACCCCTCAGAATGGGATTGGAATAACTCAAACCCGATTTCTCTATCGTTTTTAACAGCTTTTTCAAATTTCCTTCAAGAGCTTCTTCCGAATCATCTTTTAGCTCCAACATAAGCAATGCTGCAGGATCACCTTCAACAAAGTATCGGTTCGTTAATTGCTCTCTGTTATTTTTTGTACAGTCCAAAATCACTTTATCCATCATTTCGCACAAATGTAGATTGTGCTTCATAACAGGAACAACATCCTTGAGACAATCCTCAAGGGTTTTATAATGTGTAACCACCATGGCTGAAATCGGTGGTGGAACTTCATCTAATTGCAGAGTGATTTCCGTGGTAAAGGCCAGAGTTCCTTCACTCCCACTTAATAATTTACAAATATTAATTTCCTCCTCAGGACCGCCAAAAAGATTACTATGCAATAATTCATCTACTGCATAACCGGTATTTCTTCTATGAATACTCTCCTTTGGAAATTCTTCCTTGATATTTTGTTGTACCTCTTTGCTTTGCAACTCCGAATATATTCCCATATATATGGTTCCTTCAAGGTTGGGCATATCCATTTTTTTTCTGTACTCAGCAGATGTAATAGATTCAAAGGTTGCCGGAAAACCGTCGGAAAGTATTGTTTTCAGAGCAATGACTTTGTCGCGTGTAACACCATATTGAATAGACGTTGTACCGCTTGAATTATTTCCAACCATACCGCCAATCATGCAGCGGTTAGAAGTTGAAGTATTTGGTCCAAAAAACAAACCATGAGCTTTGAGGTATTCATTAAGTTCATCGCGTATAACTCCGGGCTGAACCGTGACTGTTTTTCTTTCAACATCAAGATGAAGAATTTTAGTCATATGTTTGGATACGTCAACCACAATGCCATCTCCAACGCATTGTCCGGCTAATGATGTACCGGCTGTTCTCGGTATGAGCCCAACTTGATGTTTTTGGGCAAAAAGTATAAGTTTTATAATGTCATTTTGATCTTTTGGGAAAGCAACTGCCAGAGGTACCTTACGATAAACCGAGGCATCTGTTGCATAAAGTGCCCTTGACAGGGTATCAAATTGCAAAGTGCCATCAAGGCTGCTTCTAAGATCTGCTAAAAGATTTTTATCCAATCCAGAACAATTTTAGTTGTAAAATTAAGTTTTTATTAGCTGAGATGGATTTTAAACCTAAACTAAAATCAGAACATATGAAAATTTTTAATCCGGTTCTACTTCTAACATGCCTTTTTACAATTACAATTAGCGCACAGGAAATTTCTGATAATGCTCTTGGACTTCGTCTGGGGGATAGCGATGGGTTTGGAGCAGAAATTTCGTATCAACGATTACTTAGCAGATATCATAGGCTGGAATTAAATCTGGGCTGGAGAGACAGCAGGGAATTTGATGCTTTTAAAGTATCCGCACTTTATGAGTGGGTACGCCATATAGATGGTAATTTTAACTGGTACTACGGTGCAGGTGGAGGGTTTGGAAGCGTCAGTTTTGAACCAGTGCCGGGTAGTGGCGGGAATGAGCCATTTACTCCGGACGGCGGGTTTTTTGTCTTTGCCGCAGGAAATGTGGGAATAGAATATAATTTTGATATTCCTTTATTATTGTCCTTAGATCTACGGCCAGAACTTGGTATTTTAGGATATAATGATTTTACGGATAATTTTGACTTTGATATCGCCCTGGGCATACGTTATCAATTCTAAATCAAAACCTTTTTTTATAGATCTGTCCTTAACATAACCTTATGTCTAAGGACTTTTTTTATTCTGTCTTATATAAGTACCTTTGCACATCTTATTTAAAAAATGATGAAAAAATTAATACTACCAGCATTGCTATTAGGCCTACTTGTAGCATGTAACACTACAACCGATGGATTTAAACTAGAAGGTAACCTAAGTGGTGAAGTGGAGAATGGCACACAGGTCTTCCTTAAAAAAACCGATGAAGCTAATCAGTTAATTGAAGTAGACACTACGACTTTAGAAAACGGAAAATTTACATTTACCGGCTCTTCCGGAATGCCAGAGCTTCATTATTTATTGATTAATAGCGTACGAGGAAACATTCCTGTGGTAATCGAAAATGGAACTATTGAAGTTAGTGCGCAGAAAGACAGCCTGGCCTTTGCTAAAATTAAAGGTACTCTACAGAATGACTTATTTGCTGGTTTTCTTAAAGAATCCAGAGGTTTGGCAAATAGGGCAAGATCTATGTCTGATGAAATGCGTAATGCTTCTGCTGTGCAGGACACCGCGGCCATGAACTCTTTGAGGGACGAATATTTTGAATTGCAGGAAGAAGCTAAAACTTTTGAATTAACATTCGTTAAAGAGAACCCGGAAGCGCTTATTTCCGCTTTGATAATTGAAAAAGCTTTAACAACAAAGGTGCTTTCAGAAAAGGAAATTAAAGAATTGTATGACGCGCTAAGTCCAAGTATCAAAGAAACTTCTGTTGGCCAGCGAATTAAAACTAAACTTGACAAACTTGTAAGTACTTCTATTGGTGAAAAGGCGCCAAATTTTTCAGCTCCTACCCCATCCGGCGATGAATTGGCATTAAATGATGTATTGGGAAAAGTAACTATAGTAGACTTTTGGGCGGCATGGTGCAAACCATGCAGGGCAGAAAACCCTAATGTGGTTAAGGTTTATAAAAAATACCATGACAAGGGCCTGAATATTCTGGGGGTTTCTTTGGACAGACGTTTTGAAGACTGGACTAAGGCCATTGAAGACGACGGTTTGGAATGGAACCATGTTTCTAATGTGAAATATTTTGATGAAATAGCTGAACTTTATAATGTAAAGGCAATCCCGGCAACATTCATTCTTGATGAGAACGGAGTTATCATTGCAAAAAATTTAAGAGGTCCTGCATTAGAAAATAAAATCAGCGAACTACTGCAGTAGATAAAATATAAATTACAAAACCCCTGATGTTTTAAACATCAGGGGTTTTTTTATGTAATCCAATAGAGCTTAAAACTTGTTCTGCAAATCGTCAAATTCACCGGCAATGGTTACATTGTCCCCAATTTTAACCTCGCCAAAAATATTGACTACGGAGTCAGAGCCTATGAATTCTATTGTTGATCCGTCTTTTAAATCTAAATCCCCATAAATAGTAAGATTTCCTTCAATACGCAAGGTGGCTCCTTCTTCAATTTTAATTTCTTTCCTTTTCCTATTCCTCCCCACCAATAAGTTACCATTCATTTCCAGAAGGCCACTTTCTTTTTTAATATCCACATCATTGATTACAGTCCAGGAACCGCACATTAATAACGATCCGCTCACTTGTATAGAATTGAAACGCTTTGCCCCTCTAAAGGCAATATCCTGTCCTTCATTGATAACAAGTTTAGACGTGCCCTCATATTCTGTTAGTGTTGCACAAGTTGCCGCTAAGCTTTGTGACAGCCTGTTTAATTTAATGATTTGTAACCCTTCTGCTCCTGATGCAGCAAACGCATAATCCCCTTTAGATTCTACATAATTCACAGAGCCACTAATCTGTATTACCCCGTAAGTTGCAGCGCTGGGTCCTCTGTCTTCAGATAAGGAGAGTCCGGCACCGCCATTGGCCATAAATATCATATCCTTGTTAAAAGCGACTGCATTATTTACTACGTCTCCTGTTACTTCTTTATTGGGATCAATACTTATTGGTATGTATTGCAAACGGGTACCCGAATCATAAGAATATAATCCAACTCCATTACTTCCTTCAGCTACAACAATTTTATCATCTAAAAAATCAACTGTTCTTTTAGTAAATGACCCAAAGTCGGAACTAATCGGAATTTCTTTTTTAGTATTTAAATTATCATCCAGTATGCGTAAGCCAAAGCCTGCGTCTAATAATGCTAGTTTATTATTGTCGAACGCCAAAGACCGCAGATCTGAAAATAATTCTTCCTTTTTAATATCAAAATCGTTCGCGTCATAAATCGTGACAGATCCATTTTTCCCACTGGTAACATAAACTTCCTTACCATCCACCTCTATATCTGTTGCATTATCACCAGGTTGGTAACCATAAAGAATGCCGGCACCTATATCCATCGTACCTCCGGCATTAATTTTTATTTTAGTAACAAATGCGCTGGAAGTAGCAGTAAAAGATGCCTCTTTATTCAGCCCCCCTACCGCATATAAATATCCATCTGAATATTCTAACGAGTTTATATCGGAATTTAAATAGATAAGTCTTGAGGTTACCACAGGATTATGAGGATCTGCAACATTAACAATATCTATGGCACCATAATAATCTTCACCTGCTAAATTGTAGGAGACATAAGCATAATCTCCTTCAACATCTACATGAGATGCCGTTAGAACGGTACTTCCTCCAAGGCTTGGCGGATTTACCTGTGCTACAAGTGAAATAGGATAATCTCCTGCTTCATCTGCTTTCGCGGTTGAGAATTGCTTATTTGTAATTTGTTCATCTTCAAAAATATCCAGCACTCCGGAATTATCGAAATTGACACTGCCGCTTAACTTTAAGAAATCATTTTCTAAGATAAGATTCTCCTGTTGTTCATCAACGAAAACGGTTGTTTCGTCACTACAGGATACAAAAAAGGCCATAGAGGCCATAAGTAAAATGGGGATTCTTTTAATCATAAGTAGGTTATTTAACTAATCTTGGGCGATTAATTAACGGTAAAACTACCAAAAAGGTATATAAAACCAAGGCTTTTTTCGATAAGCGGTAGGATTAGTAGTTAAAACTATTAATCTTTTCCGATAAATAAGTAGGTTTAAACTTACAATACTAGTATAGTATTTCTAAATTTTACCTAATTTTTCCAGTATAAACAGAATTATAATAGGAATGGCCAGAAGTATTACCATTAGGGTATCCGTTACTATCAGATCCGGTTTAAATAGCAAGGATGAAGCATACCCCCCTACAGCACCACCAAAGTGTGCGGTATGCCCTATATTACCCAGGCGCTTTTTCATGCCATAAATGGAATATAACATATAGGCCAGACCCAGAACATATGCCGGGATGGGGATTGGTATAAACATTATTCCAAGTCGCATATCGGGCTGTAATAAAATGGCTGCGTACAATATTCCGGTAACTGCACCACTTGCTCCTACAGCGCTATAAAAAGGTTCATCTTTATGAAAAAAAAGGGCCAGTAAACTTCCTGCAACAAGGCTAACAAAATAAATTATCAAAAATTTTTCCCAGCCAAACCAATTAATTACAACCGGAGCAAAGAAATATAAGGTAAACATATTCATGAAAAGGTGAGAAATATCTACATGTAGAAATCCTGAAGTCACCATTCTATCGCGTTGACCCGCCTTAATTGCACCTATTGTAAACTTATAGCGATCAAAGAAAATTACATCGTTGAAACCTCTGAGGGATATTAAAACATTTACAACTATTATTGCAATTGTAGCGAGATGTAAATTCATAAAAATGTCAATTTAATTAAGCGCCAAATATAGCTATATTTGCCCATATTTATTTTAAACATGCAACGTCTTGTATATATTCTTGCCTACCCATTTTTATGGTTAATCTCAATACTACCGTACGGGCTTTTTTATTTTTTCTCTGATCTGATGTATTTCCTGGTTTACCGCATAGTTGGGTACAGAAAGAAAGTTGTTTATAATAATTTATCCCTGGTTTTTCCTGATAAAACTAAAAAAGAGAAAAAAGATATTCAGAAGGCATTTTATAAGCACATGTGCGATATGTTACTGGAAACTGTTAAAACCCTGAATATTAGTGAAGAAGAATTAAAGAAACGTTACGCGCTGCCCAATATTGATTTTCTTCTGGATTTAGAAAAAGAACGAAGTATACTCGTTATGTTTCCGCATTATGGCAATTGGGAATGGAGTATCATAGTCAATGTTCATGTGAAATCTAAGGGGTTCGCTGTCTACCAAAAAATTGATAATGTTTATTTTGACAGATTGATTAAAAAAATCAGGGGTATATGGAGTACAACACCAATTTCTCAAAAGGAGACGGTAATTACAATGGCACGCAATCACCAAAAAGGCATTAGAGGCGTATACGGAATTGTGAGTGATCAGTCCCCACAGGTGCACCTAGCACAATACTGGACAGAATTTATGAATATAAAGGTGCCAGTATACAATAGTCCTGAAATATTAGCCAGAAAGTATAACCACGCCGTTGTCTTTGCAAAAGTTACCAAAGTAAAACGAGGGTATTATAGCACTGAATTCATTCCGATTGCCAAAGAAGGTAGTAAGACTAAAGAGAATGAAATTACTGACCAGTTCCTACGTCTTACAGAAGAAGAAATAATACAGAACCCTGCTTACTATCTGTGGACTCACCGTCGATGGAAACACAGGGATAAAGTACCTGAAAAATTTCTTTAAAATAGAGTATTTACTCTATTGTAGCCCGTATTATATCTTATATACCTGCTATCTCTTTTATCTCTCCTATGATTTTATCTGCTAAAGAATCAGCTTCAACCTGAGTTTTTGCCTCAGTGTATATTCGAATAATTGGTTCTGTATTAGACTTTCTTAAATGCACCCAACTTTCTTCAAAATCTATTTTTACCCCATCAATTGTAGAGATTTCTTTGTCTTTGTAGCTTTCAGAAATTGACACTAATATCCTATCAACATCCAATTCAGGTGTTAATTGAATTTTCTTCTTACTCATAAAGTAACTGGGATAGCTGTCTCTAAGTTCTCTAACCGAACCGCCTTTCTCCGCCATAAGCATTAAAAATAAGGCAGTCCCTACCAGTGAGTCCCTACCGTAATGACTTGAAGGGTAGATAATTCCCCCATTACCCTCACCTCCAATAATGGCATTAGTGGCTTTCATTTTCTTTACAACATTCACCTCGCCTACAGCAGCTGCTTCATAAAGACCATCGTGCTTTATTGTAATATCCCTCAGTGCCCTGGAAGATGATAAATTGGAAACGGTATTTCCTTTTGTTTTCCCAAGCACATAGTCTGCACAAGCTACTAAGGTATATTCTTCTCCAAACATTTCTCCATCATTACAAATAAATGCCAAACGGTCTACATCTGGATCTACAACTATTCCAAAATCGGCTTTTTCCTTTACAACAAGCTCACAAATATCTTCTAAATGTTCTTTTAGTGGTTCAGGATTATGTGGAAAATGCCCGGTAGGCTCACAATACAACTTAATGACTTCTACTCCCAAAGTTTCAAGTAATTTGGGAATTGCTATTCCCCCGGTAGAATTAACTCCATCCACTACCACCTTAAACCCGGACTTTTTAATCGTCTCTGCATCGACTAATGGTAAATTCAGGACTTCATCTATATGAATGTCTAGATAAGCGTTATTTTTTGAGATAGTTCCAAGTTCATCGACTTCAGAAAAATTGAAATCTTCTTTTTCCGCCAATTCAAGAATAATTGCCCCCTGGGCTGCATCAAGAAACTCACCTTTTTCATTTAAAAGTTTTAGTGCATTCCATTGTTTTGGATTTACCGCCATGCGCCTTTTCCAAAGGAACCGCTATTTCCACGGTAGGGGTAGTAGACAATCCAAGGTCTATCACATCTATTCCAAGCCCAACTAATGTAGATATCACCAAATTCTGAATCATTTCTCCAGATAGACGGGCATCTCGTCCAACAACAACTTTTAACTTATCTGAGTTGGAATAGTCTTTTAACCATGTACCATACGCTGCTGCAAATTTTACGGTATCAATGGGAGTCAGATTATCATTTGGCTTCCCTCCTATGGTACCTCTTATACCCGATATAGATTTTATTAATGTCATATGTTTCTAAATAGTTTTTGCAAATATACATGTCTTGTTAATTAACATGCGTTCCAAATTTGTAAATTCCATTGTGAAGATTATATTCGTACTAAATGAATTTTTTAGCTCATATATATCTCTCTTTCGGAGATGACGAAATAACTATCGGAAATTTCATTGCCGACAGTATAAGGGGCAATAAATACAAACACCTGCCAGACAGAATACAAAAAGGGATATTATTGCATAGGGAAATAGATACCTATACAGATTCACATCCAATAGCAAAAACAAGTAGTAAAAGATTGCATAATAATTACAGTCACTACAGCAGGGTAATAGTCGATATTTTTTATGATCACTTTTTAGCTAAAAACTGGAAACAGTATTCGGATACTCCTTTGGAACTATATGTAGATAATTTTTATGATTTGCTAAAAGATAACATTACCATACTGCCTGATAATACTAAACGAATGATTCCATATATGATTAGTGATAATTGGCTCCTCAACTATGCCAAAATGGATGGGATAAGCAGGGTTTTAAGTGGAATGAACAGAAGAACCAACAACAAAAGCAAAATGAATTACGCCATCCTTGATCTGGAAAAAGACTATGATGCATTTGAGGGGGAGTTTACTTCTTTTTTTAAAGAATTAGAAGCCTTTTCGAAACAAAAATATATTTCAATATGCGAATACTAATTCTATTTTTTGCACTAATCCTTTTTACACATTGTAAAAGACAACCTAATCCTCCAACTGGGGTCGTAAGCCAAAATGCCATGGTAGTATCTGCGCGTAAAGAGGCTTCAAAAATAGGTGCAGATATACTAGAAAAAGGTGGGAATGCTTTTGATGCTATGGTTGGAACTGAACTTGCATTGGCTGTGGCCTATCCTTTTGCCGGCAATCTTGGTGGAGGGGGTTTTATGGTATACCGTAAAAATGATGGCAATATTGGCGCTATTGATTACCGTGAAAAAGCGCCATTGGCAGCCCACAAAGATATGTATCTGGATTCCCTGGGCAATGTTATTCCGGGCATGAGCACAATCGGGGCAAGTGGCACGGGTGTTCCCGGAACTATTGCCGGCATCTTTGAAGTACATAAAAAATTCGGCACTTTGCCTATAAAAGATATAATAGACCCCGTAATAGAATTAGTTGATCAAGGGGTTGAGGTAACCACAAAACAAGCCGCCAGACTAGATAAGTATTGGGATGAGATCAGAAGCGTGAATGGTGAAAACACTTTATTTTATAATAAATGCGAACCTGGAGACACACTTCGATATCCAGCCCTTGCTACTACTTTGAGAAGAATAGCCGTAAACGGAAGGGATGAATTTTATAAAGGAGAAACTGCAAAAATACTGGCCCGGTTTATTCAGGAAGAGGGAGGATTTGTAACTGAGGAAGATTTGGCAAAGTATGAGGCCAAGTGGCGACAACCTATAGTGTTTAATTACAAAGATTTAAGGATAATTTCAATGAGTCCACCAAGTAGTGGCGGAGTAACGATAAATCAAATTTTTAAGATGATTGAGCCTTATGACATCTCAGACTATGGTCATAATTCTGCGAAATCTATTCAGTTGTTTACGGAGGCAGCAAGGCGGGCCTATGCCGACAGAAACTTTTTCCTGGGAGATCCGGATTTTGTTGTTATCCCTCTCGACGTTTTATTAAGCAAGAATTATCTTAAAAACCGCATGGAGAACTTTTCATTTGAAGCGGCCACACCATCCAGTGAGGTGGAGCACGGTAAAATTGAAATTGTAGAAAGTAAAGAGACTACTCATTATTCCATTGTTGATCAGATGGGAAATGCTGTTTCGGTGACTACTACCTTGAACGGGGCATATGGATCCAAACTATATTGTGATGAATTAGGGTTCTTCTTAAATAATGAGATGGATGATTTTAGCGCCAAACCAGGAGTGCCAAATATGTTTGGTTTAATAGGTGCTGAAGCCAATTCTATTGCCCCTGAGAAACGAATGCTAAGCTCAATGACGCCGACTATTGTCGAAAAAGATGGTGAGCTATGGATGGTTGTGGGTTCTCCCGGAGGATCCACGATAATTACTGCTGTAGCTCAAACGATTCTAAATACATATGAATTCAATCTAAGTATGCAAGAATCCGTAAATGCACCTAGATTTCACCATCAATGGTTGCCTGATTATATCGTTTTTGAAACAGGAGGTTTTCCGGATAAGCTAAAAGATGAACTAAAATCTAAAGGTTACCCTATTAACGAAGATCGCACACCTATCTTGGGAAAAGTGGATGCAATTTTAGTATTACCCGACGGCCGACTCGAAGGTGGTGCAGATAAACGCGGAGATGATACTGCAGTAGGTTTCTAGATTTAAAAAGGCTTGGATTAGCCATTTTTTCTCAATTATAGCATCCGGTTTTACAATACTTATTTACCTAGCTGATTTTTTAACTCTTCCATTGATTCCTGTAACTGTCTTAGCAAGCCTTTTTCTGTTGTAGCGTCTACCCCAAAAGTTATTTTACTGCTTACCTGCCAAAGTTCCTGTATCTGCTCTGCTTCAATTTCGTAAGGTGGATAGATTTCATTTAGTGATATTAAGAGTATCTTCGAATTTCCCGGTAATTTCTCAATCTTTTTGACTAATACAGCATCATGGAGAACTACCACATACATCTTATTTGGATTAAGATCATCCAGCCCCTCAACCGCCTTTGCCAAAACCCATTCCCCGGGCTGCAAATTAGGCAGCATGCTATCACCTTCAACCTGAAAACCCCTGTAAGTGGCATTTCTGAATTCAGGCAGCGGGAGATCAAATGCAGGCAGCTGCTTGTACCAACTCGTATCCTGAATATTTTGAGGATACCCTGCGGCAGCCTTTGCATTTACCAAAACCATATTGTCATTTTCAGAAGAATCTACAGTAACAACTTTAGGAATAACACTGGTCCCGGAATAATTTAAATGCTGATTCTTACTATCACCAAATAACCATAGTGGATTTACTTTAAATTGCTTTAACAATTCAACAACCACCTTGCCCGATAATTTGGTACGACCACGCTCTATATCCGCAGTTGTATTGGGAATTCCGAGTATCCTTGCAAATTCTGCTTGTGTATATCCCAAATCCCGTCTTATCTCAATAAATCTCTTAATAGTAAGCTCATTTTCTATTCCCATATTCCTTAATTTTCTCTTTAATACCTATACGTCAATTTAAAAACCCGATCCTTCTTTAATGCACCTTTCAAAAACTGCTGGTACTATGTTGCTGCAAAATATATTTCAGCCCCGGGTACTCAAAGATACAAAATTTGGATTATTTCCAAAATATTATAGGAATATTTCCTAATTTAGGATATTTTCCATATTTTTGGATTATATACAAATGAACACAGTTATGTTAGATGAAATTATTACCAAAAAACTTAGTCAATGGGCTCAAAGAGGATTAGATGATGGCCTTATTGCAAGAAGTGTTAGAGAAGTAAAAAAAGAAAAGAGACCATTTGGGATTAAGCAAAAGGCATCTAAAAAAATATCGCAGAATTCAATCAGCAAACAATTAAGTTTATTCTAAAAGTTATGGAAAAAGAAAAAATATTGGTATATGATGGAAGTTTTAATGGATTCTTAACTTCTGTATTCATGGCATTTGAACAAAAAATCAATGTTATTAACATTCAAAGAAAAGACGAGGTACAAAAAGGCTTGTTTAACGATACACAAACAATTTTAACCCAGGTACCCAAAGCTAAACGAGTTTGGAATGGCATAAGCCAAAGAAGCAATCTCGTAATGAAAAATATTTATTTTGCATTTCTAAGTGAAACGGCCGGTATTGAACAATTACTCTATTCATACATTGAAAAAATAGTTGCCAAAGGGTCGAATAATCATTTAGATTTAACCGATGATATGGCTTTTAAAATAAACCATTTAGCAAATATGGTAAGTAAGAAAAAAAGTCAAATGGAGGCATTTATGAAGTTCAACGTCTCAATAGATGGTGTTCACTATAGTATTGCCGAACCGTCGTATAACCTATTGCCGCTTGTATCCAAACACTTCAGATCTAATTTTGGAGACAGACAATGGATAATCTATGATATAAAGCGCAACTATGGTCTTTATTATGACCTTCATACGATACAATTAATAACCTTGGATTCAAAAGAAATATATGCGAATAAAGAATCCTTAAATGGTTCTTTCCAAACTAAGCCCATTGAAGCTATAGCGTTGTGGGATACCTATTTTGCAAAAAATTCTATGAAATCTTTAATTTCCAATAAATTACATACACATCAATTTAGCAAACCGCGCAGGAAATATCAGAAAGATCTGGAGGCGGTATAATTTAATAGTATATATATTTTATAGCAACTACGAAATGGCTTCTTATCATGAGTAATTATATTCTGATATTTTAATTTATTTCTTCCATTTCATCTCTTTAAATCATGTTTTTGTTATCCTGCCGGCTTTAATGCACTAAAATTTTGGCGAGGGATTATTGTGTCTAAAATTCTTGTCGTATTTCTACCTTGTTTAATTATTTAGATTATGCGATTCTATCTTAGAAGTCTATAATATTTGTGCTGAACTTAATAGAACAAGTTACCTGGAATGAAATTGGCAATTATACATGTACAACGGTTTAACAAAATCAAAAGAAACCAGACTTCCTTTTTAGTCGTCAAAAATGTACCTTTGCAACTTTGTTCAATTCAATGATAAATTACGAGGAGAATATTGAAGTCAAGGGTGCCCGGGTTCATAATTTAAAAAATATTGATGTAACCATCCCAAGAGAAAAGCTGGTTGTAATAACCGGACTTTCAGGAAGTGGTAAATCCTCATTGGCCTTTGATACTATTTATGCCGAAGGCCAGCGACGCTATATAGAAACCTTTGCTTCTTATGCACGGCAGTTTTTAGGTGGCTTGGAGCGGCCCGACGTAGATAAAATTGATGGGTTGTCTCCAGTAATCGCAATAGAACAAAAAACAACCTCAAAATCTCCACGTTCTACAGTAGGAACAATTACCGAAGTTTACGATTTTCTTAGATTATTGTTTGCAAGGGCATCAGATGCCTATAGCTATAATACTGGTGAGAAAATGGTTAGCTATAGTGATGATAAAATTAAAGAACTTATTAATAAAAGTTATTCTGGAAAAAGGATAAACATCCTGGCACCGGTTATTAAATCAAGGAAAGGGCATTATAGAGAACTTTTTGAACAAATTGGAAAACAAGGCTTCGTAAAAGTAAGGGTAGATGGTGAAATAATGGATATCACCAAAGGAATGAAGGTCGATAGATATAAAACACATGATATAGAAATTGTTATTGACCGCCTGAAAATTGACGATAACGAAAATTTGAAGAAAAGACTTTCTGAATCAATTAATACGGCCATGTATAGCGGTGACAACGTCTTAATGGTTCTTGAAGAAGGCGAAGTAATTCCAAGATATTTCAGTAGAGACTTAATGTGTCCTACTACCGGAATTTCATATCCAACACCTGAACCCAATACATTTTCCTTCAATTCTCCTAAGGGCATGTGTAAAGAATGTAATGGATTGGGGCATGTTTTCGAGGTAAACGAAAATAAAATTTTTCCGAATAAAAAATTATCCATTCAATCAGGGGGTATTGCACCCTTGGGTGAATATAAACGTTCCTGGGCTTTTAAACAATTAGAAACAATCGCCAAACGATACCAATTTGAGCTTACAGATACCATATCCACTATTCCGGATGAGGCGCTTAAAACTATATTATATGGAGGTTCTGAACAGTTTGAAGTTGATTCTAAAACCCTTGGTGTAAAACGAGTATACCATATTGACTATGAGGGCATAGCGAACTTTATTAAAAACCAATATCACCAGGCAGATTCCAGATCAATTAAGCGCTGGGCCAGAGATTTTATGGATAAGAGAACCTGTCCTGCCTGTAATGGTTCAAGATTAAAAATAGAATCACTTTATTACAAAATTGAGGATAAGAATATAGCAGAATTATGTCAATTGGATATATCCGATCTCGCTGGCTTTTTTGATCAACTCGACTCCAAATTAAAAGGTAATCAAAGAAAGATTGCCGAAGAGATCATAAAAGAGATAAAATCCAGATTAAAGTTTTTGTTAGATGTAGGTCTTGATTATTTATCCCTGAATCGCAGTTCAAAGTCTCTTTCCGGAGGAGAAGCCCAGCGAATAAGACTTGCTACACAAATAGGGTCTCAGCTGGTTGGGGTGTTATATATAATGGATGAACCTAGTATTGGCTTACATCAGCGCGACAACAATCGACTGATCAGATCATTGAAATCCCTAAGGGATATTGGAAACTCTGTAATTGTTGTTGAACATGACCGCGATATGATTGAAAATGCAGATCATGTAATTGATATTGGTCCACACGCAGGAAAACATGGAGGTGAAATTATCTCGGAGGGAACTCCGTCTGAACTCATTGATCAACATACATTAACATCCCAATTTATTACGGGAGAAAAGGTGATTCCTATACCTGAGACAAGGAGAAAGGGAAATGGAAAAAGTATAATTTTGACAGGCTGTACAGGTAATAATTTGAAGAATGTATCGGTTGAATTCCCTTTGGGAAAAATGGTTGCGGTGACAGGTGTTTCAGGTAGTGGCAAATCTACCCTTATTAACGAAACGCTTTATCCCATAATGAATGCACACTATTTTAATGGTGTAAAAAAACCAATGCCATATGCGGCTATTAAGGGACTTGAAAATATTGATAAGGTAATAGACATAAACCAGTCACCTATTGGAAGGACTCCCAGGTCTAATCCTGCTACATATACCGGTGTTTTCGGAGAAATCCGTTCCCTTTTTTCTAAAACACCTGAGGCGGCTATCAGGGGTTATAAACCGGGGAGGTTTAGTTTTAATGTAAAAGGTGGAAGGTGTGAAACTTGTCAGGGAGGAGGACTAAGAATTATAGAGATGAATTTTTTACCTGATGTATATGTTGAATGTGAAACCTGTAATGGAAAACGATTTAACAGGGAAACTTTGGAAATACGATACAAGGGACAATCTATTGCCGACGTTCTTGAAATGACCATTGATGAAGCCGTGGCCTTTTTTGATCAAATACCAAAGATTCATCGGAAATTAAAGACTATTCAGGATGTCGGACTGGGTTATATTTCATTAGGACAGCAATCAACGACACTTTCAGGAGGAGAAGCACAAAGGGTAAAACTTGCCACTGAATTGTCCAAACGAGATACTGGAAACACCTTTTATATTCTGGACGAGCCCACAACCGGACTTCATTTTGAGGACATTAGAGTACTGATGGAGGTTTTAAATAAACTAGTCAATAAAGGCAATACCATTGTAGTAATAGAACATAATATGGACGTTATAAAAATGGCCGATCATATAATCGACATAGGTTACGAAGGCGGTCGCGGGGGCGGCATGATAGTTGCAGCAGGATCTCCGGAAGAAGTTGCTAAAGATGATAAAAGTTATACGTCATTTTACCTTAACAAGGAATTTGAATTAATGAACTCCAAATTAGAAGTTCGTAGTTAAATCAATATTACAATACAACTGTACTTGTAAGTAAAAAAAAGAATATGAGGAAAGAAAAGCACCATAAAGGATGGAATGAAATAAAAACCAATGACTCATGGGCCATTTTTAAAATAATGGGTGAATTTGTAAATGGATTTGAAAAAATGAGTGAAATTGGCCCTTGTGTTACAATTTTTGGTTCAGCCAGAACCAGAGAAAATGCTAATTATTACAAACTGACAGTCAATGTAGCTAAAAAGGTCTCTGAAGCCGGATATGGTATTATCACAGGAGGGGGTCCGGGCATTATGGAAGCTGGTAATAAAGGAGCGCATTTGGCCGGAGGAACCTCAGTGGGATTGAATATTGAACTTCCTTTTGAACAAAATGACAACCCCTATATCGATGATGATAAGAGCCTGGATTTTGATTACTTCTTTGTCCGCAAGGTAATGTTTGTAAAGTATTCACAGGCGTTTGTGGTTTTACCTGGAGGTTTCGGTACACTTGATGAACTCTTCGAAGCCCTTACCCTTATTCAGACGAATAAAATCGGTAAATTTCCAATTATTCTTGTCGGAAAATCCTTTTGGAAAGGTTTGATAAACTGGATAAAAGATACTATGCTAAATGAAGGTAATATTAGTGAGACAGACCTCGATTTAATAAGCCTTGTTGATACAGAGGAAGAAGTTGTAGAAATTATTGATGCCTTCTATAAAGGCCATACATTGAGCCCAAATTTCTAATTCATATATGTTTCTAAAGCGCATTCAAAGTTTACAATTAATTACTGCTATGCTTTATTTTATTGGCATTAGTGGTATTTATGCGCAGCATAATAACAGTATTAAAGCCTCTTTAGAATCAGAATCCAATGAAATAAATATTCAACAGGAATTTGAATATATCAATAATTCAAAAGATACCCTGAAAGTCCTTTATTTTAATGATTGGGCAAATGCTTATTCCGATAAGAGCACTGCCCTTGCCAAGCGTTTCGCAGAAGAGTTTAAAAAAAGTCTCCACCTGGCTAAAGAAAAAGATCGCGGGAGGACTTTAATTTTCAGTATAGTCGATGATGAATACAGGGCTACCTCGTGGAATAGGACTTCAAGTTTTGACATAATTAAAGTTGAATTAAATGCCCCTTTGGCTCCCGGTGCCTCCGCTAAATTATTTTTTACGTATTCTGTCAAACTACCTCCAAATAGATATACTTCATTTGGTTATAACATTACTGGCGGGTATTATTTGAAAGATTGGTATCTCACGCCGGCTGTTTATAGTGGGGAATGGCAGTTGTATTCAAACAAAAATCTTGAAGACCTTCATACGGGAAATACGGATAGCAATATTATTTTCAGTTATCCTGATTCTTTGTTTTTGGGGACTAATTTCAAGGAAGTAGACATAACAAGCTATCCCGGAAAACAGGTAGCTACTCTGGAAGGTGTTAATAGAAAGAGTTGCTATATTATTCTGAATGCACAAAAAAAGTTCACAAAACATGTCACTCCCGAGCTATTAGTGGTTACAGATCTCAGGAGAACCAAATTTGATGAAATTTCACAGGGTGTTTCTATTCATCGAATATCTCGGTTTATTCACGAAAATCTGGGAGACTTTCCATATGAGCAACTGCTTGTAAGTGAGGTAGATTTTAATAAAAACCCAATTTATGGATTAAATCAACTGCCATCTTTTATACGCCCCTATGAGAAACAATTTCAGTTTGAAATGTCATTTTTGAAAACTGCCCTGAACAATTACATAAAAGAATCAATATTTCTTAATCCCCGCAAAGAAAAATGGGTAAGTGATGCTGTTATCAATTATTTAATGATAAAGTTTGTAGAGGAGTTTTATCCGGATCAAAAACTATTAGGAAAATTATCAAAGGGTTGGCTTATCAAAGGATTTCATATGGCCCAAATGGATTACAATGAGCAATACCCTTTTCTTTACATGTTCACAGCAAGAAAAAATCTTGATCAGGGTCTGACAACTCCAAATGATTCCCTGATAAAATTTAATCAGAAAATAGCCAATACATACAAAGCTGGCCTGGGACTGGCATATCTTGCAGATTATACCAGCGTTGAGAGTATTGATACTGCTATTAAAGAGTTTTATGAACAATATAAATTAAGTCTTGTTAAACCATCAGACTTTGAGCGAATTTTAAAAGAAAATTCGGAGAAGGACATTGATTGGTTTTTTAGGACCTATGTTGAGACAGATGACCGCATTGATTATAAGATTTCCAATGTAATTAAAACCAAGGATTCTCTATATGTAACCCTTAAGAACAAAACGGGAACCGAAGTTCCAATATCCTTATTTGGACTTAGAAACGATGAGGTCGTTTCCAAATATTGGTTTACCGGGATTAAAACTGAAGAAACTTTTACTATACCTCGTAACTTTGAAAAAAGACTGGTGCTAAATTATGACCAGACTATCCCGGAATTTAATCAGAGAGATAACTGGAAAACACTGAAAGGCTTTTTTATTAGCAATAAAAAATTGAAATTTCAATTCTTCAAAGACACTGAAGACCCCTATTACAATCAAATTTTTTATATGCCCATCCTAAACTTTAACATCTATGATGGTTTAAGTCCGGGTATCAGATTTACAAACAAAACCCTTTTAGAGCGACCCTTTATATTTGATGTTGCACCATCCTACGCAATCAGGGAAAAAACTTTTGTAGGCTATGGCAGGCTTAATTATCGCCATTATCACGGTAAAAGTGGTTTCTATGTCACTAATTATGAACTAAGAGGATCGTCATCTCATTTTCAGACAAATTCGCGTTACAGCACATTTACCCCAACCATTAGATTGGGCTGGCGTCCTGCAGACCTCATATCCAATAAACGAAAACAACTCACACTCAGATACGTCAACGTCTTTAGAAATATAGACCCGAGTCTCGATATAGAAACTGACCCGGATTATAGCGTCCTCAATGCAAGATTCACGAATTCAAATAATGGCATAATAGATTATTTTAAATGGTTTTTAGATGCCCAGTATTCGGTGGACTTTTCCAAACTAGCTTTTAATCTGGAATACCGTAAACTATTCGTAAACAATACCCAATTCAACTTTCGCTTTTTTGCCGGTAAATTTTTGAGAAACAACACAACCGGAGATTACTTTAGCTTTGCGCTGGACCGACCTACAGATTATTTATTTGACTATAATTATCTGGGCAGATCTGAGGACTCGGGCATATGGAGTCAACAGCTAATTATTGCCGAGGGTGGTTTTAAATCAAGGTTGGAGAACCCTTTTGCAAACGACTGGATCGCGACGACGAATTCTAGTGTAAATATTTGGAGATGGGTAGAATTGTATGGTGATATCGGATTTATAAAAAATAGAGGTCTACCTGCAAGATTTGTATACGACTCTGGTATTCGTCTTAATTTACTTACAGACTATTTTGAATTATATTTTCCTGTGTATTCCAGTAATGGTTGGGAAATTGCACAACCAAACTATGCTGAAAGAATTCGATTTGTGATTACACTTAGCCCTAAAACTTTAATAGGTCTTTTCACCAGAAAGTGGTTTTAGGAATTATACTATTCTTAGATATTTTCCTTTTTTTTAAATTATTTATAATTACATCCTATATTTTTGTGTATTTTTTATTTATTTGTTAACAAAAAACCAATTTTTTTGATTGTAAAAATCATCCTGTTTTCCTATTTTTGCTGCAAATCTTTCCCTAATGAGTTTAAAATTACAAACCAGCGACGATATTTCTTTTGAAGATTTTAGGGCACAGATTTTAAAAGATTATGAAATAGCAATCACCAGCCGCGAGTGTAGTCTTTTAGGAAGAAGGGAAGTTCTTACAGGCAAAGCCAAATTCGGAATTTTTGGAGATGGTAAAGAATTACCACAATTAGCAATGGCCAGATCTTTTAGAAATGGTGATTTTAGAAGCGGTTACTACAGAGACCAAACCTTCATGATGGCCTTGGGGCAACTTAGCGCTAAAGACTTCTTTCATGGCCTGTATGCTACAACAGATATAGAAAAAGAGCCTATGAGTGCCGGAAGGCAAATGGGTGGCCATTTTGGGTCTTATAGCCTTAATGAAGACGGTTCATGGAAAGACCTCACTGCTCAAAAAAATAGTAGTCCTGATATATCCCCTACAGCGGGCCAAATGCCAAGACTTCTTGGTTTAGCACAGGCTTCTAAGATCTACCGCAATGTAAAGGGAATTGATAGCGAAAAATTTTCTAAAAATGGTAACGAAGTTGCGTGGGGAACCATTGGCAATGCCAGTACTTCTGAAGGGCATTTTTTTGAAACATTTAACGCAGCAGGAGTTTTACAAGTACCTATGATCATTAGTGTATGGGATGATCAATATGGAATTTCAGTACCTGCTAAATTTCAAACTACTAAAGAAGATATATCCGAAATACTCAAAGGATTTCAAAGAGATGAAAACAATAATGGTTTTGAGCTTCTGAAGGTAAAAGGCTGGGATTATACCGCATTAATTCATACCTATGAGAATGCCTCAGAACTGGCAAGGGATGAACATATACCTGTATTAATCCATGTAACTGAACTAACGCAACCGCAGGGGCATTCAACCTCGGGATCGCAGGAAAGGTATAAGAGCGCGGATAGATTGAAATGGGAAAAAGAAAATGACTGCAATAAACGATTCAGGGAATGGATACTTGAAAACAAAATCATAGACAATGAATCTTTGCAAGCTATAGAATTAGCTATTAAAAAGGAGGTAAGGAACGCAAAAAAAGAGGCCTGGATAGAATTTTTATCTCCTCATCGGGAGGCTAAAAAAGAATTAATAGAACTGTTGAACAAAGTAGCTGTAAATAGTCCTAACAGGGCATTTATAAATAAAATAAAAAATGACCTTATCGCCGTAGAAGAACCTCTAAAAAGGGATTTGGCCAAAAATTCAAGAAAGGCACTTCGTTATTTGATTGGAGAAAATTCTATTGATAAAGATAACTTGCTAAAATGGATTGAAAATTTCCTTGAGGACTCTCAAATCAAATTCAGCTCTCACCTCTATAGTGAATTACCCAACAAGGCTATAAACATTGAAGAAATAAAACCTATATACGATGAGAAGCCCGAAAAGGTAGATGGACGGATTATTCTCAGAGATAATTTTGATAAGCTTTTTGGCAAATACCCACAAGCACTAGTTTTTGGAGAAGATAGCGGTGCCATTGGCGATGTAAATCAGGGGTTGGAGGGTCTTCAGAAAAAATATGGAGAATTGCGGGTTGCAGACACAGGTATCAGAGAAGCAACTATCATAGGTCAAGGAATTGGCCTTGCTCTTAGGGGCCTGCGACCGATTGCAGAAATTCAATATCTGGATTATCTTTTATATGGCCTGCAAACTCTTAGCGATGACCTGGCAACATTACTTTATCGTACGGTTGGTAAACAAAAAGCGCCTCTGATTATTAGAACCCGTGGCCATCGTTTAGAAGGTATTTGGCACTCCGGCTCACAAATGGGTGGCATTATTCACTTACTAAGAGGAATCTATATCCTGACTCCAAGGAATATGACCAAAGCAGCTGGTTTTTACAATACGCTTATGAAGAGTGATGAACCTGCGCTTATCATTGAAAGTTTAAATGGGTATAGGCTTAAGGAAGACAAACCGAGTAACCTGGGCGAAATTTCCACTCCCATTGGAGAGGTTGAAATTGTTAAAGAAGGTACGGATATAACACTTTTGTCTTACGGTTCTACACTGCGAATTGTTCAAAACGTAGCGCAGGAATTAAAAGAAGTAGGAATTGATTCGGAAGTAATTGATGCACAGTCATTGCTCCCTTTTGACCTTAGTAATTCTGTCTTAGCAAGTATTAAAAAAACCAACAGACTCTTGATCATCGATGAAGATGTCCCAGGAGGATGTGCGGCTTATCTGATGCAGGATATTATAGAGCGTCAGGGGGCATATAAATATCTGGACAGTACCCCTCAAACCCTAACAGCAAAAGCTCACAGACCAGCGTATGCTTCAGATGGAGACTATTTTTCTAAACCAAATGAAGAGGATATATATGAAAGGGTATATGATATAATGCATGAGGCTAATCCTATCGAATATCCTAAACTCCGCTAAAAGATAACCTCATTTATCATTTTGGACTCGAATTTATAGATCTCTAATTCTCTAAAATTGAAATTTTTTAATTAAGACCCATTGACCAATACTCTGGCGATCATGAAAACTCTATCCTTTTTAGTTCTCTGCCTTTTAGTAACCTCGTCCTCTTTCGGACAACCTAGAGTTACTATTTCTGATTTTGAAAACCTGAATAATACCCAATGGTCAGGCAGCCTCATGTATATTAATTATGGAGATGGAAAAGAAGTAACACTAAGGAGTAAAATGCAAATTTTGATTGAAGGAAATAAGATCCTGACGAATATTCAATATCCGGATGAACCTAAAGCAAATTCCAGAGAAAGTATCAAAATAAAGAAAAACGGAACATATTTAGATAATGAAGAGATTATTGAAAAAAAGCTGGAAATGGGAACTATGAAGCTGGTAACAAGATATCGTGGTAAGGACAACAATAAACTTGCAGTGATCTATAAAACTTATAACATAAGTGAAAATGAATACACAGTAGAAAAAAAAGTGGATTATCTGAATACTGAACAAAAGACTTTACGAAATAGATATCGTTATAAAAGAGTTTCAGAAAAATAGACTTCCGGGAATCACTTTTTCTAAATTTAACTGTTAATTAATAATTAACGGAATCTGGAAAAATTTGAACTATCTAAACCAGATGGGCATAAGTTAGAAAAAAAAGCTTATTTTAGAGTCTCCAATCTTAAAATGAATGACTAAAAAGCTAAAAAGTGATATTGGTTTGGCAGTACTTCGGATTCTGCCTTCTGCTTTTCTGTTGTCTCATGGCATTCCTAAATTACAGAAACTATTAGGTGGAGATTTTCAATTTGCAGACCCAATAGGCATAGGCCCTACTCCTTCTCTCTTTCTTGCAACAATTGGGGAATTCATCTGTCCAATTCTTGTTATTATTGGTTTCAAAACTCGTTGGGCTTCCTTGCCTATTGTAATTGTTATGGCCGTCGCAGCCTTTATCGTTCATAGTGCAGATCCCTTTGGCAAAAAAGAACTCGCACTTATGTATTTAGTCATTTTTGTTGTTATAATGCTACTTGGACCCGGGCGCTACAGCATAGACAAAAAATAATTTATCTAAATTATTTTTACAAGTAATTCTTTTAGAAGATCAGCCTGAGAAATATTATAAGCACCTACCCCTTTTCCTTTTAAGTCCAGTTCTCTTAAATATGAAATAATACTGCTAACCCTCTTCATTGGATAGTTTCTGGAAGCAGTCTGAAACTCACCAACAAAATAAGGATTAATTCGCAGGGCGGAAGATACATTTTTGGGAGAATGGTCCGATAATCCATGATACTGTAGCAGCTGTGTGAAAAAATTATGCAGGAGACTGACAGTAACAACAAAGGGATTATCCTTAGGATTTTGAGCAAAATAATTGATTATCCTGGTTGCTTTTACAACATTTCTTTCTCCGATGGCTTTTTTTAATTCAAAATTATTATAGTCCTTGCTTATTCCTATGTGTTTTTCAATGAGATCGGGATCAATTTCGGTTTTATCCGGAAGTACCAATTGTAATTTTTCCAGTTCATTATTAATCCTGCTAAGGTCGGTTCCCAGGTACTCCACTAACAAAATTGCAGCTTTGTGGGAAATCGCATAGCCCTTATGTTTCAATGTTAGTCTTATCCAATCTGAAACCTGATTTTCATATAGTTTTTTGCTTTCGAAAACTACACTTCCATTGGCAAGAAGAGTTTTATGCAACTTTTTTCGTTTGTCCAGCTTTTTATATTTATAACAAAATACCAGTACCGTTGAAGTTTGGGGGTTTTCGGCATAAGAGTATAAATCTTCAATATTTCTTGCTAAATGCTGTGCCTCTTTCACAATAACAACTTGTCTTTCTGCCATCATGGGATATCTCTTGGCATTCGCCAAAACCTGATCCAATGATGTTTCCTTACCATATAACACCATTTGATTAAACCCTTTCTCTTCCTCAGTTAAAACATTATCACTGATAAACTGAGCTATTTTATCAATATAATAAGGCTCATCACCCATTAAAAAATATATAGGGCATATGATACTGCTTCGGATGTTATTTACAATTTGCTTTACTTCTTCCATCCAAAAAAAATTACCAAATTTGTTTTATGTTATCTCTCAACTTTCCTCGCTACCGGTTCAGATTCAAAAGTAGCGAAAATAAGCAGCAGATTTTTGATATTATACGCAAAAAGTTTGTAAGCCTGCAGCCCGAAGAATGGGTTCGACAGCATGTAATTCATTTTCTTAATACAGATAAGAAATATCCGGTCTCTTTAATTAATGTTGAGAAAACCTTGTCATTAAATGGTTTGAGAAAAAGATATGATATAGTAGTTTTCAACACCGATGGCAGCATCCACATTTTGGTTGAATGCAAATCACCGAATATCACAATCTCACAAGCTGTTTTTGATCAGATTGCACGTTATAATTTAAAAATGCAGGCAGAATACCTTATGGTGACCAATGGTTTGGATCATTTCTATTGCAAAATGAACTATGAGCAAGAAAAATATTATTTTTTAAGGCAAATTCCTGAATTTAGCCGTTAATTTGCTACCGTTTTGAAATTTGCAATCGTAATACTTAATTGGAATGGAGAAGCCCTCCTGGAGAGATACTTGCCGCTTGTGGTGAAATATTCCGGTGACGCAGACATATATGTAGCTGATAACGCCTCTACGGACGGTTCTGTGGCTTTTGTACAGGAGAACTTTCCCAACGTAAAATTGCTTCAAAATAGTTCTAATTATGGATTTGCAAAAGGCTACAACGATGCTTTAAAAAATGTTGATGCGGATATTTATTGTCTTTTAAATTCAGATGTGCAAGTTACACCCGGTTGGTTGGAACCCATAAAAGAAGCATTTCTAAAGCTTCCCGAGGCTTCCATAATTCAGCCTAAAATTCTTGACCTATTACGCAAGGAATACTTTGAATATGCCGGAGCTTGCGGTGGATTTTTAGATCAGTTTGGATACCCATTCTGCAGGGGTCGTATTTTTCAGGCCATTGAGAAAGACGAAGGACAGTATGATGATACCAGAGAAATTTTCTGGGCAACAGGTGCCTGTATGTTCATTAAAAGTGAAGTATTCCATAGCCTGGGCGGATTTGATGAGGATTATTTTGCTCATCAGGAAGAGGTTGATCTATGTTGGCGGGCTCAAAATAAAGGACTAAAGATTTACTATGTTGGAGCATCTCATGTTTACCATCTGGGAGGTTCAACACTTAGTAATATGAACCCAAAAAAAACCTATTTAAATTTTAGAAACTCTCTTTACTCAATAACTAAAAATCTTCCCCGCAAAAAAGCATTTCCCATAATTTTTGTGCGTCTTCTTTTGGACGGCATTGCGGCTATTCGATTTATTTTACAGCTTAAACCTGCTCACTGTCTGGCAGTAATAAGGGCCCATTTAAGTTATTACAGGCATTTTGGTAAAATGTACAGGAAAAGGGAAAAAGCCAATTTTATCATAATGTACTACGTAACAAAATCCATAGTATGGTCCTATTTCGTAGATCATATAAGGAATTTTAACATTTTAGTAAAAGATTAACTAATTTTGAAAATTAAAGGAAAGCAAATGTTATAATTTTACCTTGTATTAGGTGATAGATGATTTAAACAAACAAATAATTAATTTATATAAACATTATTATGAAAAAACTTATTCTAGGCTTTTTAGGAATGGCGGTTCTTTTATCCTCTTGCGTATCGCAAAAGAAAT
Source organism: uncultured Eudoraea sp. (assembly GCF_947258525.1). Classification (GTDB taxonomy): domain Bacteria; phylum Bacteroidota; class Bacteroidia; order Flavobacteriales; family Flavobacteriaceae; genus Eudoraea. Next base: position 36,250 of record NZ_CAMYIP010000079.1, on the reverse strand, counting down.
ATGCAGAACTAGAAACCAAACAAAAAGAAACACAGGATCTGTTAAACTCTGCAACAGTTAAATTGAACTCTTGTCTTGAAGAAAAGGCAACTGCAGATGCAAGATTACAAACTTTAGAAGATCAAAATGCATTTCTGAAAGCAAACAATCAGGAGCTAATTAACAATATGGGTAACTTAACAACCCTGACAACAAAGGGTGCAGAAAACCTTGAGAAGTCTTTGGAAAGCCTTCAGGAAAAAGATCTTACTATACGTAAGCTGCAGAACGCCATTACCAGGAGAGATTCTGTTAATCTGGCATTGGTTCAAAGTTTAAAAGGAGTACTTGGAAATCTGGATGATGAAGATATAGAAATCAGTGTTGAGAAGGGTGTAGTTTTTGTTTCAATATCTGACAAATTATTATTCAGCAGTGGAAGTTATAATCTTACTTCAAGAGCTAAAGAAGTCTTAGGCAAAGTTGCTAAGGTTGTTAACAACAAACCTGACTTTGAATTTATGGTAGAAGGACATACTGATGATGTTCCTTACAGAAAAGGTATTCTGTTAGACAACTGGGATTTGAGTGTTAAAAGATCAACTGCCGTTGTGCGTGTATTACAGAACGATTATGGTGTAGATCCGAAGAGAATGACGGCTGCAGGTAGATCAGAGTATATTCCACTTTCTCCAACTAATAAGGCTAAGAACAGAAGGACGAGAATCGTTGTTCTTCCCAAACTTGATCAGTTCTATAGCATGATCGAAGAAGGCATGAAAGATCCTGCCATTAACGACTAATCTTTGAATAATCTTAAAAAAACCGCGGTCAATAACCGCGGTTTTTTTATTATACAATATCCGGATCTCCTTTCCCCGTCCGAAGTACTTCTGGTTCATCTCCCGACAGATCTATAACTGTGGAGCCCAAATTGCCTCCATACCCCCCGTCAACAACTACATCTACCAAATTATGCCATTTTTCAAAGATCAATTCAGGGTCTGTAGTATATTCCAACAGCTCATCTTCATCTCTAATAGACGTAGATATAATGGGATTGCCCAGGCCTTTTACAAGAGCCCTTGCAATATTATTATCCGGAACCCTTATTCCTACAGTCTTTCTTTTCTTAAATACCTTAGGTAATTTACTACTCCCTGGTAACACAAAAGTGTAAGGCCCGGGAAGGGCTCTTTTAAGAATCTTAAATGTAGGTGTGTCTAGTTGCCGGACGTAATCTGAAAGATTGCTGAGATCTGCACAAACAAATGACCAGTAAGCCTTTTCGAGTTTAATTCCCTTTATTCGGGCAATTTTTTCCATGGCCTTTGTATTGGTAATATCGCAACCCAGGCCATAAACTGTATCTGTTGGGTATATAATTAATCCCCCTTTTTGCAGGATAGATACAACCTTGTCTATTTCTTTTGGATTAGGATTCTGCTCATAAATCTTAATGAATTCGGCCATTTTCTTATTGAATATTTGGAGGAATCATAATTATTCTTTGCAGATAACAAATGGGATTTTTATTTAACCTGATAAACCCTTACATAATCGACCTCCATAATTGCCGGAAAAATGTTATTATCAACACCTTCTAATCCTCCCCAATCACCTCCAACAGCAATGTTCATTAAAAAGTAGAATGATCCTGAAAAAGGCCAATTCTCTGCATTTGTAACAGCTGGGCGAGGAAATAGAAGTTTAATATTGTCTATATCGTCTATGTAAAATTTAAGGTATTTGTCTGTCCATAGAATTCCATAATTATGAAATTCTTCTTCTATAGTTTCCAATAAAACCGGACCGGAAGTTACCTGGGTTCCATCTTTGTGATTGTTGGCAACACTGTGAATGGAAAAATGAACTCGATTGGGCTCAAAACTTACGTACTCCATGATATCTATTTCACCACATGCCGGCCATCCCGCTGTTTGAATGTTTGAACCCAGCATCCATAGTGCCGGCCATAAACCATTGCCTATATGATCTGGTATTTTTGCCCTAATCTCCATTCTGCCATATTTAAAGCTGGAGGTACTGTTTAATCTTGCAGAAGTATAACCAACAGTTCCAGGGCCCAATTCTATTTTCTTTGCTATTATTTTTAGGGTTCCGTCGCTTACCAGCACATTTTCGTCTTCAGTATAATTCTGAAGTTCATTATTGCCCCAACCAGTGGCCCCCGTCTCGGAAACCCAATTCTCTTCGGATAACGAATCACCATCAAATTCGTCCTGCCAAACCAAAACTGCCTTATCCCAATAGTCAGGTGCATTAACATCCTGTACGTCACCAATATCTATAGGTCCGGATACCTCTCCCTGATCTGCTTCTTGCGGACTACTCTTACTGCATCCTATTAGTAACACCAAAAATATGATTATGATCTTCTTATACATTGCGCAAATTAATTTAATATACAATCCAAATATAATATGAAATAATTATGCCATGGCAATTATATCTTCGATTGGACAAATCCTCCCTTCAAAGTGATAAATAAATGTGCCTTAACTAATCATCAATTATTTCAAGTTTTGCAAATCGAAGTAGCAACTTTTTTACATCTCCTTTTTCAAATTTTATTTCTGCCTTCTTGTCGTTGCCTGCTCCTTCAATTCGCAATACTTTGCCACGGCCAAAACGTGTATGATTTACCAAAGCGCCTTCTGATAGATTTGGATCAATAGGATTACTATTTCCGATAGGTTTGGCTAATTCTGGTTTAAGTTTTCTTAGTCTTCTTAATTGATTTTCGTTAGGTTTTCTAATCCCGGGCGGGACACCATTTTCCGGTTTCTTCTTTCGAAGTTTCGACTTGTCAATATCTCCAAAAATATCGGTATTGATTAAGGGCTTATATTGATAAGTATCTACTGGAGTAAGGTTCTCTATAAATCTATCCTCAATTTCTTCAATGAAACGACTGGGTTCGGCATCAATTAATTTACCCCAACGATATCTGTTTTGCGTGTAGGTTAAATAAGCCTGCTCCTCAGCTCGGGTTAAAGCAACATAAAATAACCTGCGTTCCTCTTCCAATTCACTTCTTGTATTCATGCTCATTGCAGATGGGAAAAGATCCTCTTCCATCCCCACTATATAAACAAAAGGAAACTCCAAACCTTTGGCAAGGTGAATGGTCATTAAGGCTACCCGATCATCATCACCCGTGTCTTTATCCAAATCTGTGGCCAGTGCTACATCCTCCAGAAACTCAGTTAAATCTCCTTTTGCATCTGCCAGTTCCTTTTGTCCTTCCACAAAGTCTTTGATACCATTTAATAGTTCTTCAATATTCTCCATTCGGGCAATCCCTTCCGGGGTACCATCTTTCTTGAACTCCAGGAGTATCCCTGTTTTTCTGGCCACATGCTCGGCCAAAGTAAAAGCATCTGCACTCTCATTCATTATTTGAAAACTCTTAATCATATTCGTAAAATCTTCGAGTTTTCTTTTAGTGCCTGCGTTTATTTTTAGATCAATTTTATCTAAATTCTCCATTACTTCAAATATGGATTTTGAGTAATGGTTTGCCGCAACTGTAAGCCTATCTACTGTAGTTTGCCCAATTCCGCGTGTGGGGAAATTTATAACTCTTTTTAAAGCTTCTTCATCCTTTGGATTGATTACAAGCCTAAGGTATGATAACAAGTCCTTGATTTCTTTTCGTTGATAAAAGGAAAGACCCCCATAAATCCTGTACGGAATATCTCTTTTACGTAATGCATCCTCTATGCCACGCGATTGTGAGTTTGTTCGATAGAGTACTGCAAAATCGCTATTTAAACGCTGGTTTTGCATTTTGTTTTCAAAAATTGAACCTGCCACATATCTTCCTTCCTCAGCATCAGTGATGCTTCTGTGAAGTTTTATTTTTGTGCCCTCATCATTTGCCGTCCATACTACTTTTTCCAGTTGATTCTTATTGTTTGCAATAATAGAATTTGCAGCATTGACTATATTCTTGGTTGACCGATAATTTTGCTCTAACCTATAAACTGCAACATCGTCATAATCTCTCTGAAAGTTTAGGATATTTGTGATGTTTGCGCCTCTGAAAGAGTAAATGCTCTGGGCATCATCACCAACAACACAAATATTTTGAAACCGATCGGCCAGGGCTTTAACAATCAAATACTGCGAGTGGTTTGTATCCTGATACTCATCTACCAGGATATATCGGAATCGCTCCTGATATTTCATTAAAACTTCCGGAAATCGGCTCAATAATTCATTAGTTCGTAAAAGTAAATCATCAAAATCCATTGCGCCCGCTTTAAAACAACGGTCCACATAGTTTTGGTATATATCTCCCAACCTGGGCCTCTTAGCCATGGCATCCGCCTCAATTAATTCAGGATTCTGGAAATAGGCCTTTACGGTAATCAAACTGTTTTTATAGGATGAAATACGATTTTGAATCTGTTTGTATTTATAAATATCCTTATCTAATCCCATCTCTTTAATTATAGATGAAATTAAACGCTGTGAATCTTGCGTATCATAAATGGTGTAGTTACTTGGGTAGCCCAATTTATCGCCATCAAACCGAAGCAAACGTGCAAAAATGGAGTGAAATGTGCCCATCCATAAATTCTTGGCCTCAGAGCCCCCAACAATACTTGCAATTCGCTTTTTCATTTCCCTGGCAGCCTTGTTTGTAAATGTAAGCGCCAGAATATTAAAAGGATCAACACCCTGCCTCATTAAATGAGCAATTCTATAGGTAAGAACCCTGGTTTTACCTGAGCCTGCACCCGCAATAACCATTAAGGGTCCCTCCTTGTGTAAAACAGGGCCTTTTTGAGCATCATTTAATTCATCAAGAAAAGTCTTCAATCCAATAGTATTTTATGATGTGAATTTAGCCATAATTAACCTCATGAAAAAGTGACGTATCATTATTTATGAACTTTGACTTCTTATTTTAGACAATTTGAATATATTTAGAAATTCTATTGAACCATATGTTAAGAATTATTTTTTTTAGTCTCTTCACTATCCTTCATTTAGGATTTTCGCCACTGCTATCTCAAATAAAAGAATCCGGACCTATTATTACGGGGTATGGGGAAGTTTGGCGAATAAAGAATCCCGATTTCAAAACAAATCCTGCAAAAGAGTACAAGGTGGTTTTTGATGTTATGAATACTTCAGAATCACCAGATAAATTAAACAGAAGTATTGAAACTGCAGCTCGCTTTCTAAATATGCACGCTCAGAGTGGGGTGCCTCATTCAAATCTCAAAGTTGCCCTCGTAGTTCACAACAAAGCTTCAAAAGACCTTCTGAAAAATTCTGAATATAGAAGTCGGTACAACACTGACAATCCCAATGAAGAGCTATTACAAAATCTTTTGGATGCTGGCACTGAGGTTATATTTTGTGGTCAGTCCTCAATTTCACGCAATATTCCTATTTCTGAGACCATTGATGGTGTTGAGCTGGCTTTATCTGCTATGACGGCATTAATTCAGCTTCAGGATGATGGTTTTCAACTAATAAAATTTTGATACTATGAAAAAGTTAATTACAATATTTTTTCTTCTTGTCGGAACAATAGTTCTGGCTCAGGGAACAGATTTATCTAATGATTATGAGCTTATTGAAGGAAAGGTTGTTAAGTGGAGAAGAGAAATACATCAAAACCCGGAATTGTCCAATCGGGAATTCAAGACTGCTGAAAAGATAGCTGCACATTTAAAATCATTAGGTATAGCTGTGCAAACCGGAGTAGCTCATACCGGTGTTGTTGGTATTCTGAAAGGAGATCAGCCAGGTAAGGTTGTGGCCTTAAGGGCAGATATTGATGCCTTACCGGTGACTGAGCGTAATGATCTAGCATTTAAATCTACAGTTACAGCCGAATTTCTCGGAGAGCAGGTTGGAGTTATGCATGCCTGCGGACATGATACACACACAGCTATTTTAATGGGCGTGGCAGAGGTTTTATCCAAAAATAAAGACAAGATAAAGGGAACGGTAAAGTTTATTTTTCAACCCGCAGAGGAAGGAGCTCCTCCCGGGGAAGAAGGCGGTGCAATTATGATGGTTAAGGAAGGTGTGTTAAAAGCTCCGGATGTAGATGCAATTTTCGGATTACACATAAAATCTGAAATCCCGGTAGGTGTCATTCGCTATAAATCAGGGGGCGCTATGGCTGCTGCACAGCGTTTTGTAATCAATGTAAAAGGAAAGCAAAGTCATGGTTCACAGCCGTGGTTAGGTGTTGATCCCATTCTTATAAGTGCCAAAATAATTGATGGATTACAGACAATCATAAGCAGGGAATCTGATCTTACTAATGAAGCGGCTGTAATTTCAGTAGGCAAAATTAAGAGCGGGGTTCGTTTTAATATTATTCCGGAAAGTGCCGAACTTATAGGTACAATCCGTACCCTGGATTATGACATGCAAAAAATGATCAATCAAAGAATGGAGGAAATGGTACCTACAATAGCGAAAGCCTATGGCGGTGATGCTACCATAGACATTCAAACAATGACTGCCATAACTAATAATGATCCGGATCTGGTGGTTAAAATGTTACCTACCATGCAACGCGTTGGTGGAATGGAAAATGTTCAAATTCAAAAAGCTATTACAGGCGCCGAAGACTTTTCTTATTTTCAAGAACAAGTCCCCGGGTTTTTCTTTTTTTTAGGTGGGATGACAGCTGGTACTACTGAGTCATTCCCGCATCATACACCAGATTTTATAATTGATGACAGCGGATTGATTTTGGGTGTAAAAACACTTGCTGAAATGAGCCTTGATTACCTGAATATGGATGATTGAATTGAATTTGGTTAAATATTATATAGAATTAGTTGACCGAGGTAAATTGGTAAACGTATAAATAACCTATTTTTGTCTTTCATTTAAATAAAGGTAAATATTCCTGTTTTTTAATTAATCGATAACACCCATGAATAGAATTACTTTATCAATACTCTTTTTGCTTTTGCTGGGAAGTACTTTGCAAGCTCAGAAGAAGAAAGAGCTCATCGCACAGGTTAACAGCTTGAATGCGGAATTGGAAGGTTTAAAAGCCGAACTTTTAGAATCTAAAAAAAATGAAAAAATAAGCCAGGCCAGAGCAGATTCCTTTGAAAGTCAGTTAAAAGGACTGGAAGAAAACAATGCTATATTATTAGAAAACCTAAATAGCTTTACCGGGCAAGCTAGTCAAAGACAGGACAAGCTTAGCGGTGTCATGGAGGCGCTGAGAAAGAAAGAAGGAGAGTTGAAATTTATTAATGAGACTCTGACCAGCAATGATTCCATTTCACTACTTGTCCTTACTAATTTTAAGCAAACGCTGGGTGAGAACGCTAATATTAAAGTTGAAAGTGGTGCTGTCACCGTAATCATGGATAATTCTACTTTGTTTGGTGCTACTCCCAATGGTGTTATACTTGAAGGAGCAGCTACCGATATGCTGAACAAGATAGCCGGTGTAATTAAAGTAAATCCTGAGATGGCTGTAACCCTTGAATTCCATACAGATGATGCAAACAGTTGGGAAAATGTATATTCACAGGCTGCTCCTGTAGCTGCAATAATTGGAAATACTACTGATGTAAAAGCAGAGAGAATCGTAGTTTCAAGAAAAACCGATATGGTTAAATCATTGTATATCAAGCTTCACCCCAACTTCAATTTATTCTACCTTAGGTTGAGACAAAATATGAAGAAATGAAAGAAAATATGCTCAAATAGTATTACAGTGCTACTTTCTTAAAGAGAAAAATAAGAGCTATAATTTTTTGAATATTCTTACGTTCTACATCCATAAACCAAACTAAATTACCAAAACATGACTGGGGACGATATTTTTCAGCTTTTCGCATTTTTGTTACCTGCGGTGGTTACCGGAGCCGTGGCTTTTTATTTTTTTAGATTACATACCAGGAACGAGGAAGGTAGAAGAAGATTTTTACTTCACAAAGATTCACAAAAAAATGCCATGCCTATACGCTTGCAGGCCTATGAACGTATGGCACTGTTCTTAGAACGTATCTCAATACCAAGTCTTGTTGTTAGGGTAGCACCCAAATCTGCTGATAAAAATGCATATGAGCAATTATTGATTCGAACTATTGAAAATGAGTTCGATCACAATTTATCCCAACAGATCTATATGAGCGATGATTGTTGGAATATTATAAAGGCTGCTAAAAATGCGACTATTCAATCTATAAGAAAAGCTGGCATGTCTGAATCAGACTCTGCTGATAAGTTGCGTGAAGACATTCTAAATGAAACTATGGAAAAACAATCTCCTTCGGCAACGGCACTCGCCTTTGTAAAAAAGGAAATTGGAGAAATTTGGTAAATTTTTAGAAGTAATATAAATTACTGTTCGGGTTCAAAAGCACTTAGCTCCACATTTTTACTTCTTGCAAACTCATGACCCTTTTCCCACCAGGAGGTCATTTTCTCTTTATCGAAGATTAATGAATTTGTTGTTAATACGGTTGGCGTATAATAGAAATTGATTATTGCATTGTTGTTATTGGCAACAAACTTTCCAATTCGGATATTCTGGCGTTCTATTCTATCTAACATAAATGCAAACATGCTGGTAAGGAGCGAAAATGCATTCTTAGAGGGCATTCTGTTAAAATGAGTCACTTCAGTATGTAAAATAATAGCATCTACTTCCGTTGCCCCTCTCATAATGGCCTCTTCAATAGGTACCATACTGCCAAGTCCCCCATCAGCATATTCGCAACCCTCTTTTCGGACCAGGCTCATAAAAGGTGTGTAATTACATGAAATCCAAATCCATTCACAAAAATCTTCATAGTCAAAATCCTTAATGGACTTATATTCTACGGTATTTAAAGAGAGATTGGATACTGTAACTACGATATCCTTAGAACCTGATTTAAGAATTTCAAATTCCTCAGGTGTGAGTGTGTTTTTTATAAGTTTCAATAAATTGTGACTCTCGCCAAAAGTTCGGCTGCCTTTGTAGAAGTTCTTTAGCACATTCCAATGGTTTATGCCAATATTGGCCACGCCATATTTTTTTTGAATCACAAAAGGGCAATTACTAAAGATGCTGTCCTGATCTACGGAGGTATAAACTTCTTTAATTTTTTGAATCTTTTGTAGTGCCAGATGTGAAATTAGCAAGCTTCCGGTTGATGTACCGAGATATAGATCGTAATTATGATTCAATTCCTGCATCAGGTATTGGGCAACGCCTCCTGCAAAGGCGCCCTTGCTCCCACCCCCTGATATTACTAAAGCTCTCATCTCACATTCAGTTTACTTTGTATATAACGCAATTCTTCTCCCTTTAGTTCTTTTGACAATTCATGTATCCGCCCTTTTTGTTTTTCGTCTTTTAGTAGCCTTTCTATCTGGTTTCTGGCAAAATTTCTGAATTGCCAGGAATGATGAACAGAGGCATTGACCAAATCTTTCAGGTTTTGATCCGTAAAAGGAAAAACTTCAGAAATCAAAGAAAATGCATTTTGCCTTACCTCAATAGAATTTTCCATTGAAGTATATCGGAATAATTCGTTGGCAAATGCGGCCTTCTGTGAGTCATTTAAATAGTCTTTTGTCAATACTGCCAATAACAACCATAATAAACGAACATTTTTATTAGGAAGTCCAATGATACCTTTAGTTTTTTCCAAATAGGCCATTCTGTCTTCAGGAAAGGAAATCCACAAACGGTAAAGTGCATTTTCAATTGTAAGATAACTTTTATCTTTTAATAAGGATTCAAATTGCTTTTTAAGTCCCAAAGGAATTCTATCGGTTGTTATGCATAAAGCCTGCCTCGTCTTCAAATCTTTTGTATCAAATGCATTCCTGCTAAAACTTTCAGATAAGGATTTATGATAGTCAAAGATGATATTTTCTCTTAGCATTGAAGATGTATTGCTAGTCCATACCTTAGTAATAATTGGCTCATTCATTGCATTGCTTGATGTTAATTCACTTTGAAGATTAAAAAAGGCCTGCAAATCAGCGGAAGATGAAGCAAGTAGTAACTTTGCTTTCTCAAATGGAAATTTTACATCTCTCAGCCAAGTTTGCTCAAATTCACGCAAATCTGATTTGCTTACCAGTTGCATCTCTGAGATAAAATCAGATATAGTGACATTAGAATACTGATATTTGTTAAGATAGGACCTTATACCTGCTTTGAAAACCTTGTCCCCAAGTTTTGTTCTCAATATATGAAGAGCCCAGGCCCCTTTTTCATAAAAGGTTAAACTACTCGCCTTTGGATCTGTTAACGCTTCACCTTTCCCCTCCCTATATAGGTCTTGAAGTTGTTTTGCAGATTTATAAAGTTTCCAATAAAAGTACTCTTCGCCAAACAGTTTTTTTTCTGCAAGCAAAGCATAGTATGTTGCAAAACCTTCATGGAGCCAGTGATGATTCCCATCTTTTTCGGTAACCAGGTTTCCAAACCACTGGTGTGCCATTTCATGGGCGTTAACATTTACATAATTTTTATCTATAAAAGCTACACTATCTATTACATAGCCATCAGAAAATATGGTAGTTCCCGTATTCTCCATGCCGGCATACAAAAAATCACGAACAGGTATCTGTTTGTAATTTTGCCATGGATAATCTATCCCGATTTCTTCTGAAAGAAAATCAAAAATTTCACTGGTATACCTGTAAGTTGGTTCAACTTTTAAGCTGTCTCCGGGATAATAATAGAGCTCTATTGGAATTCCATTCTTACTTTTAATTTTCTTACAGTTATAAGTTCCAATCGCAAAAGCCAGAAGATAGCTGCTCATTGGCTTTTTCATATCAAAAATCGAGGTTCTCAGTGAATCTTTTAATAATGTATTTTTTAATTTACCATTTGCGATAACTTCATAGTCCTTATCAAAAGTGAGTTCGAGATCAAATTCAACCTTCTCATTCATATCATCAAAACTTGGAAGCCAATGACTGGTATATTTTCCCTGGCCCTGAGTCCAAATTTGATTGTTATCGGCAATTGAATCTTCCCATCCTAAAAAGTAAACTGTTTGCTTTGGAATTGCCGAATAGTCCAGCGTTAATTCATACGCTCTGTTTGCCTTGAGTTTCTTATAAACAATTATCTTGTCCTTTGTATTCTTATGGCGAACTTTTTTACCATTTATTAAAACAGCAGAGAAATTCATGTTTTTTGCGTCTAAAAAAACAGAATCCGTTTTACTGAGAATATTAAACCAATAGATTATCTTACCATTTATTTTTTTATCCGCTGCATTGGGAATTATATCAATATCTGCTTTATAGAAATCTACTGAAGGCTGAGGCTGACTAAACAAAAAACCTGAAAAAAGAATTGCTAAAAGCGAATTAATAAGGTTCATAAAGTTTAATATACAATTGTCAATCCAAATTTAGCAATTTGCGGTATTGCAGTATTATTCCGTAACCGTTATTTTCGTTTTATGAATTCGAACTATCTCCAAACCCCGGTAACCTATTTAAAAGGTGTTGGTCCAAACAGGTCAGAAATACTCAAGTCTGAGTTAGGGATAGTGACTTATCAGGATTTGATTAATCTTTTTCCTAACAGGTATATTGATAAAACAAGATATTATAAAATTAATGAGTTACAAAGAGGTAATGCAGATGTTCAAATTATTGGGAAAATCATCAATATTAAAACTGTAGAGCAAAAAAGAGGAAGCCGTTTCGTCGCTAAGTTCATGGATAACACCGGGGAAATGGAACTGGTTTGGTTCCGCGGACAGAAATGGATTAGGGAAAATATCAAACTGAATACGCCCTATGTCATTTTTGGAAGAACGAATTGGTTTAGTGGCAGATTCTCCATGCCGCACCCCGATATGGAATTGCTCACCGAGCATGAAAAAGGTATAAGGGTGTCTTTACAACCAATATATCCCTCTACAGAAAAACTCAGTGCAAAGGGTATTACAAACAGAGTGCTCAGTAAATTAATACAGCAATTATTTATTGAAACAAAGGGAGAGTTCAGAGAAACCCTTGCACCGGCTTTAAGAGATGAACTCAGGTTGATTTCTAAAAAGGAAGCTATGTTCAATATACATTTTCCCAAGGATCTGAAATTATTATCCAAAGCACAATTCCGGCTCAAATTTGAAGAGTTGTTTTTCGTACAGCTACAGCTCATTTCAAAGAAATTAATTCGAAAACAAAAAATAAAAGGTTATCCCTTTAAAAGTGTAGGTGAATTATTTAACACATTTTATAAAGACCATTTACCCTTTGAACTTACAACCGCTCAAAAGAAAGTCATTAAAGAAATAAGGGCAGACCTGGGCAGTAAAGCCCAAATGAACCGCCTTTTGCAAGGGGATGTTGGATCTGGTAAAACCGTAGTTGCCCTAATGGCTATCTTAATAGCGCTGGATAACGGTTATCAGGCGTGTTTAATGGCTCCTACGGAAATATTGGCAAATCAGCATTATAAAAGCATTAAAGAATTGCTGGGTACTATTGGAATTAATGTAGCCTTACTTACCGGATCTGTTAAAAAGGCTGAGAGAAAGCATATTCATGAGCACCTCGAAGATGGTACACTTAATCTTCTTATTGGCACACATGCTGTATTAGAGGATAAAGTACAATTTAAAAATCTTGGATTGGCAATAATTGATGAGCAACATAGGTTTGGTGTTGCACAAAGATCTAAATTATGGCACAAGAACGAGGTTCCTCCTCATATCTTAGTGATGACCGCTACCCCAATTCCAAGAACCCTGGCCATGAGCCTTTATGGAGATCTTGATATATCTGTGATTGATGAGCTCCCTCCTGGAAGAAAAGCCGTAAAGACCGTACACAGATTTGACAAAAACCGATTGAAAGTGTTTCAGTTTTTGCGAGATGAAATAAAGAAGGGAAGACAAGTATATATTGTATATCCGCTAATTCAGGAGTCAGAGGCATTGGATTACAAGGATTTAATGGACGGCTATGAGAGTATTGCACGCGATTTTCCACTACCCCATTATCAGATATCAATAGTGCATGGGAAGATGAAACCACAAGATAAGGATTATGAGATGGAACGCTTTGTTAAGGGAGAAACACAAATTATGGTTGCCACAACAGTAATTGAGGTAGGGGTAAACATCCCTAATGCTTCTGTTATGATTATAGAAAGTGCAGAACGCTTCGGTCTTTCTCAATTACACCAATTAAGGGGACGTGTGGGCCGAGGAGCTGAACAAAGCTATTGTATCCTTATGACAGGTCACAAGCTATCTTCAGACGCTAAAACCAGGCTTGAAACCATGACAAGCACAAATGACGGATTTGAAATTGCAGAAGTGGACTTGAAACTTCGCGGACCCGGTGATCTTATGGGAACCCAGCAAAGTGGTATTCTGAATCTAAAAATAGCCGATATTGTAAAAGACAATGATATCTTAAAAACCGCAAGGTATTATGCAATTAAGATTCTTAATGATGATCCCGCATTACAGAAAGAAGAAAATAAACCAATCAGATATACTTATGCCCAATTAATGAAGCACAAGGATATCTGGAATTATATAAGTTAAGAGCCGGAATTTATCCGGCTCCTAATATTATATCAAAGGAAAAAGTTATTTAGTTAATATCTTCGCCTTTTTCAAGCTTTGTTAAATTAGAGGCGATGGCATCCTTATTTATCTGATCAGGGGCTCTATTAGCTGCAATTTTTAAATGCTTTAATGCGGTTTTATAGTTACCCATCGCAGAATAAGCTCTTGCTAATCCGTAATCAACGGGCCACTGTCCTTTATTATTTTTTGCATTCATTTTAAAAACCTCCATTGCTTTTTCTTTTTCTCCCCGGGCAATTAATTGTCTTCCATAGCCATGAACTTCTAGCACTGTTGCAAGACCCAAGGCTTCATCCATAACGGCATCTGCTTCCGAAGTTTTTCCCTGTTTTGTTAGAATTCTAGCCTTTGTACTGAGGTTGTTGAAAGTTTTTTGACTAAAAAACATTCCTTCTATAGTAGCATTTATCCAGCCAAGTGCCTCATCAAGATCTCCTCCATTATTAAATGAATAATTAGCCGCCTGCTCCCAGGTTTGCCGGTTAAAACCAGGAGTATTCTGTAGTTTATGACGTATATCTGCCAGGACTATATCAGAAACATCAACTTCAATTTTAAAAGGTATTTGTTTCTTTTCCCAGTTTAATGAAGCCATTGTAGAATTAGCACCAACCTCAGTAAAAAGATAAGTTAGCTCTTCAACATGTGGAATCTCCTTCGTATTAACATCGACCCTTAATGCATCTTCATTAGGTTCGTAAAAATAGCTGCCCCAGGCCTCATAGTTTTTAGAAAAAATTACAGTTGCATTTTTGTCATCATGAAGAATCATGTGCAGTCCGTACTTACCGGCACTCAATGGTTGCCCTTCAATCTTAACGTCATCTGTAAATTTAATTATGGTGTTTTCATTTGCGCCGGCTCGCCATGGGGATTCTTTGGCCGTTCCAAATCCCAGATTGTTCATACCATAAGGCACTAACTTTCCCCATATCTCCCTGCCTTTTACGGCAGGTCTTGAATAAGTAATAGAGATATCAGTTATTCCTATTCGCTGTGAAACTTTCGCTTTTTGACTACCTCTCGGTAAATCTAATTGGGCATTGCCATTAATGCTAAAGAACATTAAGGCTACTAGTAAAAATAGTGAAGCTTTTTTGTAATTTTTTTTCATGAGTTTGTTTTTTAATTGTGAAATAAGTTGTTAGGTTTTACTAAAGATAGGAATAGGATTTGCATGTAATAGTTACAATAATGTTAAACCAATGTCTGGCCATATTAAACCAGAATTGCATAAAAATGTTATTGAATTTTTTGCCTGTGGCTAAAATACTAGTATGCTGCCCACCATTAACATAAAACTATTAAGTAGTTATAATGTATTTATATAATTGATTATCAATATTTTATATATGTGGTAAGCTCATTGAACATCGTAATTTAAAGGTACATTGTTTTACTCGATTTTGTTTGTATTTCATACATTTGTTGGCTGTGCTAAAAAGCTATTCCTTAGTTATTTAAATATTTATGAAAAAAACACTATTTGATAAAGTTTGGGACTCACATGTAGTCAAAAAGGTCTTGAATGGACCTGATGTGCTCTTTATTGACCGTCATCTTGTTCACGAGGTAACTAGTCCGGTGGCATTTTTGGGATTAAAAAATAGAAATATTAAAGTTTTATATCCTGAGCGGACTTTTGCAACAGCAGATCATAATACGCCTACAATAAACCAACATCTGCCGGTTAAAGATCCTTTATCCGCGAACCAATTGAAGGCTTTGGAACTAAACGCAAAGCAACACCAAATTCCGTACTGGGGTCTGGGCCATGAAAAAAACGGTATTGTACATGTAATAGGACCTGAAAATGGGATTACATTACCTGGCGCAACTATTGTTTGTGGTGACTCACATACTTCAACACACGGTGCTTTTGGTGCTATAGCATTTGGTATTGGCACATCTGAAGTAGAAATGGTTTTAGCCAGCCAGTGCATTATGCAACCGAAACCAAAAAGCATGCGTATTTCCATAAATGGAAAACTAAATAATGCGGTTACGCCAAAAGATGTCGCACTCTATATCATATCTAAATTGAGTACTTCAGGCGCAACCGGGTATTTTGTTGAATACGCTGGGGATGTCTTTAGACAGATGTCCATGGAAGGACGCATGACTGTATGTAACCTCAGTATTGAAATGGGTGCACGAGGTGGTATGATTGCCCCTGATGAGAAGACATTTGACTATATAAAAAATAGAGAGTTTACTCCAAAAGGCGCAGCCTGGGATAAGGCAATGACTTATTGGGAAACGTTGTTTACAGATGAGGACGCTGTTTTTGATCATGAAGTTACATTCAATGGTGAAGATATTGAACCAATGATTACTTATGGGACTAATCCGGGAATGGGAATTGGAATTTCAGGTGGTATCCCTAAATCTGATGCTATTCAGGGCGGTGCCTCTACCTATAAGAAATCGCTTGAATATATGAACTTTGAAGAAGGTGATAATATGCTGGGGAAAGATATAGATTTCGTTTTCCTTGGAAGTTGCACTAATGGCAGGATAGAAGATTTCAGGGCCTTTGCCAGTTTGGTCAAAGGAAGACAAAAGGCTAATAATGTTACGGCCTGGTTGGTTCCGGGTTCCCATAAAGTTGAAGACGCCATTAAAAAAGAAGGTCTCCTGGATATTCTAAATGAGGCCGGTTTTGAATTAAGAGAACCTGGCTGTTCTGCTTGTCTGGCCATGAATGACGACAAAATTCCAGCAGGTAAATATGCTGTTAGTACGTCTAACAGAAATTTTGAAGGCAGGCAAGGTCCCGGATCAAGAACACTCCTGGCCAGTCCTTTGGTTGCTGCAGCCGCAGCAGTTACAGGAAAGGTAACAGACCCAAGGGAGTTGATGGTTTTTGAAACGGCATAATTTTTAGAATAATAATTAAAGGAAATAAATACTAATGGCATACGATAAATTTAAAGTTTTAAGCACTTCAGCTGTTCCGCTGCCAATTGAAAATGTAGATACGGATCAGATTATCCCCGCGAGGTTTCTTAAAGCAACCGAGCGAAAGGGTTTTGGTGATAACCTTTTTCGTGATTGGAGATATCATGCTGACAATTCCCCAAAAGAACAATTTGTGCTGAACAATCCAATCTATAGTGGTAAAATTCTGGTTGGCGGGAAAAATTTTGGATCTGGTTCTTCAAGAGAACACGCCGCATGGGCAATCTATGATTATGGATTTCGATGTGTTGTGAGTAGTTTTTTTG
>NZ_CAMYIP010000079.1:0-19436 GCF_947258525.1 uncultured Eudoraea sp. | reverse complement strand
TATTTTCAGAGGTAATTGTATGAATATTGGTGTTTTGCCTGTTCAGGTAAGTCCTAATTTTCTTGTAAAGATATTCGAAGCTATTGAAGCAGATCCTAATACTGAATTTGAAGTCAATCTCCCCGAGCAAACCTTTACTATAAAGTCAACAGGAGAAAAAGAGAGTTTCGAAATAAATGACTACAAGAAGGAAAACTTACTCAACGGATTTGATGATATTGATTATTTGTTGAATATAAAGAGTGAAATTGAATCGTTTGCGAAGACCACTCCCCTCTAAAAATTAAATAAAATATTACTTCGTAAGTCATTACCCTTTAGCATGAATAAGAGGAAGATTGAAATAATGGATACAACCTTGAGGGACGGAGAACAAACCTCGGGAGTATCCTTTACAGCTGCAGAAAAGCTAACCCTGGCAAAACTGCTTTTAGATGAATTGAAAGTAGATCGTATAGAAATTGCATCCGCCAGAGTTTCAGAAGGCGAATTTAAGTCAGTTGAGCAAATAACAGCTTGGGCCAAGAGTGTAGGGTATTTAGATCGTATTGAAGTACTTACTTTTGTAGATGATGGTCTTTCTCTCAAATGGATGGAAAAGACTGGTGCCAGAGTTCAAAACCTTTTAACCAAGGGTTCTTTGAATCATTTGACATATCAACTTAAAAAAACACCAGAGGAACACTTTGCAGATATTGCTCATGTATTGCGACTGGCAGAGGATCAAGGGATTACGACAAACGTTTATCTGGAGGATTGGAGTAATGGGATGCGTAATTCCCCTGATTATGTATTTCAATATCTTGACTTTCTTTCCACACAGCCCATCAAAAGAATTTTGTTACCGGATACTCTTGGTATTTTAACCCATGGAGAAACATTTGATTTTATCTCACAAATTGTTGCCCGATATCCGAATATACATTTTGATTTTCACGGTCATAACGATTATGACCTAAGCGTTGCAAATGTAATGGAGGCACTGAAGGCTGGTTGCCACGGATTACATCTAACAATAAATGGGATGGGAGAGCGTGCTGGTAATGCCCCATTGGCCAGCGTAGTGGCGGTAATAAATGATTTTTTGCCGGAAATTGATATTAATGTAAATGAATCTTCCCTTTTTAAAGTCAGTAAAATAGTATCAACATTTACCGGATTTGGGATTCCCGCAAATAAGCCTATTGTTGGAGATAATGTATTTACACAAACTGCTGGTATACATGCAGATGGAGACAATAAAAAGAACTTATACTTCAATGATTTATTACCGGAACGTTTCGGTAGAAAGCGAAGATATGCACTTGGCAAAACTTCCGGAAAAGCTAATATTCAAAAAAATCTTCAGGAATTGGGACTCACGCTTAATGACGAGGAAGTGAAAAGAGTAACTCAACGTATTATTGAGCTGGGGGATAAAAAGGAGAAAGTAACAAAAGAGGATCTTCCTTATATTATTTCGGATGTTTTGGATAGTGAATCTTTTCAGCAAAAAGTTTTCGTTAAATCCTATGTACTTACACATTCCAAGGGCCTTAAACCTTCTACTACGGTGGCTGTAGAAATAAATGGTGAGTCCTATGAAGAGAATGCACAGGGGGATGGGCAGTTCGACGCTTTTATGAATGCATTGAGAAAAGTATATAATTCGAAAAAAATAGCCTTGCCTATTCTAACGGATTATGCGGTAAGAATACCTCCTGGAAGTAACTCTGATGCATTATGTGAAACCATCATTACCTGGCAGGATAAAGAAAAGGAATTTATTACCCGTGGTTTGGATTCGGATCAGACCGTTTCTGCGATCAAGGCAACTGAAAAAATGTTGAATATCATTTAAAGTATCTAAATAAACACTAGTATTTTCTACTAATTAGACCTCAGAAATAATATGAAATTAAATATAGCGCTCTTAGCCGGAGATGGAATTGGACCCGAAGTAATAGATCAAGCTGTAAAAGTATGTGATGCTTTGGCCAAAAAATATAATCATGATATAAATTGGAGACCGGCCTTAACAGGAGCTGCAGCAATTGATGCTGTCGGGGACCCCTACCCCGAAGAAACCCACGATATATGTGCTACTTCAGACGCTGTACTTTTTGGCGCTATTGGCCATCCTAAATATGATAACGATCCATCTGCCAAAATTCGCCCGGAACAGGGTTTATTGAGAATGAGACAAAAGCTGGGATTGTTTGCAAATGTGAGACCTACATTTACGTTTCCATCTCTAATTGATAAATCACCTTTAAAAAGGGAGCGAATTGAAGGTACGGATCTCGTTTTTTTAAGAGAACTTACCGGCGGTATCTATTTTGGTAAACGGGGAAGGGAAGACAATGGAAATACAGCTTATGATACATGTACTTATACCCGAAAAGAAATACAGCGTTTGGCAAAAAAAGGCTTTGAGATGGCCGAAAAACGTTCTAAGCGCCTATGCTGTGTAGACAAGGCCAATGTTCTGGAATCTTCCCGTTTATGGCGCGAAACGGTACAAGCCATGGAAAAAGACTACCCGGAGGTCAAAGTAAGCTACGAATTTGTTGATGCCGTTGCGATGAGGCTTGTTCAATGGCCAAGTGAATACGACGTATTAATAACTGAAAACTTATTTGGCGACATTCTGACAGACGAAGCTTCTGTAATTTCTGGTTCCATGGGCTTAATGCCTTCCGCTTCTATTGGTGAAAAGATTGCGTTATACGAACCAATTCACGGATCTTATCCCCAGGCAGCGGGAAAAGATATTGCTAACCCACTTGCAACAGTATTATCTGCAGCTATGTTATTTGATGGGTTTAATTTATCTGAGGAGGCTGAAGCAATACGCAAGGTGGTTAATAAGTCCCTTTCCGAAGGTATCGTTACTGAAGACCTTGCCGAAGGTGGTAAATCCTACAAAACAAGTGAAGTTGGAGATTGGCTCGCCTCACATATTTAGGAAGCAAAATCTACATCTTACTAATGCATTAAAATATAACTTACACCTGATATTCCCGCTTGCAATAATTACAAAAGATAGTCGGTACTAATAAAATTAGACAGCTTAGTTTCTAATAGCTTCTCCAGAATTTCATTGTTTAATTCTGTATCCTTTGAGGCTACAAATGTCCTGATAGAAAAGGATCTTAATGCATCATGAACACTTAATGTGGCAACTGCCGAATCTTTTCTCCCGGTAAAAGGATATACGTCTGGCCCGCGTTGACATGAGCTATTCAAATTCACACGACATACCAGGTTGGCAAGGTTGTCAATTAAAGGCGCAAGGGCATATACATCACTACCAAACAAACTAACTTGCTGACCATAGTTAGATTCAGCCATATCGTCTAGTGGTTCCTGAATATCCTTAAAAGAAAGAATAGGTATCACAGGTCCAAACTGTTCTTCTTCATAGACTTTCATATCCTTGCTAACCGGATAAAGAACAGCAGGCCAGATATAATTATCAGAGTGTTCACCTCCTTTTCCATTGAGTATTTCAGCTCCTTTAGCTATTGCATCATCAATCAAATCCTGTATATAGGCCGGTTTATCTGTTTCTGGTAAGGGTGTAAGAGTCACACCTTTATCCCAGGGATTGCCGAATTTAAGTTCATCTACTTTTTTTGAAAATTTCTCCGAAAATTCTTTGACGATGTCCTTGTGAACGTATATTACTTTGAGTGCTGTGCATCGCTGGCCATTAAAAGACAAAGCACCTGCTATACATTCATTTATAGCTAACTCCATATTAGCATCAGGTAAAACAATAGCCGGGTTTTTTGCTTCAAGTCCCAGGACAAGTCGCAAGCGGTTGCTTTTCGGATGCTGGTTTTGCAACGCATTGGCAGATGAACTGTGACCAATTAGAGCTAATACATCTACTTTTCCTGTCTTCATTATAGGTCCTGCTATAGCACGTCCCCGACCAAATAGAACATTAACCACTCCTTTAGGAAAACTCTCTTTAAATGCTTTTATTAATGGAGCAATTAAAAGTACGCCTTGTTTGGCCGGTTTAAAGACCGCTGTATTCCCCATAATTATGGCCGGAATAAGCAAACAGAAAGTTTCATTCAGAGGGTAATTATAAGGCCCAAGACAAAGTACCACACCCAGCGGCCCCCGTCTGATATGAGCATGAACCCCCCCATTCTTCGCAAATTTCGCTGAATTACGATCTAATTGTTTGTAATCTTCAATAGTATCGTAAATATATTCTACGGTTCTGTCGAATTCTTTTTCAGAATCTGGTAAAGTCTTCCCTATTTCCCACATTAAATATTTGACCACAATATCTCTTTTGGTCTCCATTATGCGGACAAACTTTTCCATGCATTCTATCCTATCCCTTACCTTCATTGTTGGCCATGCACCCTGACCCTGGTCGTAAGCTTTTACAGCAGCATCCAGCGCATCCAGTGCTTCCTTTTCTCCCATGTCCGGGACTGAGCCCAATAATGTTGGCGAATATTCAGATGTACTGGAAATTGTAGAATAAACATCTGCGGTAGCCCCTTCCCATTCCTTCAACTCGCCATTTACCAAATAAGTCTTTTGATTAATTGGTTCATTTATACGAAATGTTTCAGGAATTATCGATAGTGTAGTTTCCATATTATTCTTTTTTAGCAACCAAATTTTTTCTCAAATCCGAAAAATCATTTTTTTAAACGATTGGTTTCATTGCAGTCATTGATTCCCTTAATCTGGTACCAATAATTTCTACAGGGTGTTCACGGAGGGCTTTATTTATAGCAATTAGTTTGGCGTTATCTACCCCATTGCCTTTGTCTTTGCCATAGCTAGTACCAATAACGTCAATATCTACCTTTTTCATAAAATCCCCTAATAGAGGTTTGCAGGCATGGTCAAATAAATAACAGCCATACTCTGCAGTATCAGATATTACCCTATTCATTTCAAATAATTTCTTTCTGGCAATAGTATTTGCTATAAGCGGTGTTTCGTGTAATGATTCGTAATAAGCAGATTCTCCGATTATGCCCGATTCTGTCATAGATTCATAAGCAAGCTCTACTCCTGCTCTTACAAAGGCCACCATAAGAACGCCATTATCGTAATATTCCTGCTCAGAAATTTCATCAGAACCGGCAGGGGTCTTTTCAAATGAAGTCTCACCGGTTTCTGCGCGCCAGGTCAATAGGTTTTTATCATCATTTGCCCAATCCTCCATCATGGTCTTTGAGAAATGGCCGCTCATAATATCATCCATATGTTTATGGAACAATGGACGCATAATGTCTTTTAGCTCTTCGGATAATTCAAAGGCTTTTAATTTTGCAGGATTAGATAAGCGGTCCATCATATTGGTGATTCCTCCATATTTTAATCCTTCTGTTACTGTCTCCCAGCCGTACTGTATAAGTTTTGAAGCATAACCCGGATTAATACCCTTCTCTATCATTTTATTAAAACAAAGAATAGATCCTGTCTGCAATAAACCACATAGAATGGTTTGCTCCCCCATTAAATCAGATTTGACTTCCGCCACAAAAGAAGATTCTAATACACCAGCCCTATGGCCTCCAGTAGCCACTGCATACGCCTTAGCCTGCTCATACCCTTTACCTTCCGGGTCATTGTCAGGATGTACGGCCATCAGGGTAGGAACACCAAAACCCCTTTTGTATTCTTCTCTAACTTCAGAACCCGGACATTTAGGTGCAACCATGATTACAGTTAGATCTTCTCTTATTTGCATGCCTTCTTCTACAATATTGAACCCATGTGAGTAAGACAAGGTTGCTCCTTTTTTCATTAGGGGCATAACAGCATTTATTACGGAAGTGTGTTGTTTATCAGGTGTTAAGTTAATGACAAGATCTGCATCAGGCACCATTTTTTCATAGGTTCCTACATCAAATCCATTTTCGGTAGCATTTATATAGGACTGTCGTTTTTCTTTAATAGCAGCTTCTCTGAGAGTATAAGAAATATCCAATCCTGAATCCCTCATATTTAAACCCTGGTTCAAACCTTGAGCTCCACAACCCACAATAACAACCTTTTTTGATTTCAGAGCTTTAACTCCATCCGAAAATTCGGATGATTCCATAAATCGGCATTTACCTAACTGTAATAATTTATCTCTTAGGGATAGGGTATTAAAATAATTTGTCATGTTTAATATAGGTTAGTTTTTAATTATCCAAATAATCAAGATTGATAAAATTCATTTATTAAAGTAGTAATTGGCATTTCTGCTTTTGAAACAGTAATTCTCCCTGAGCGAACAAACTGCATTATACCATAAGGTTCCAGGTTATCGTGCATCTCATCAATTTCATGTCTTCTTCCAGTTTTGGCCAAAACAAAATATTCACGAGACACGGTTACAATTTTAGATTTACTCTCAGAAATGATATTTTGAATCTGCGGCTCATCAAATAAAAGATGTGAAGCAATTTTAAAAAGAGCAGATTCCTGATAGATAGTCTCCTCGTCCGTATGGTAAAATGCTTTTATAACTTCAATTTGCTTCTCAATTTGTGCAACAATTTTACGTGTCCAGTCTTCCGTTGTATTGATTACAATAGTAAATTTTGACACTTGCTCAATTTCTGATTTTGAAACATTTAAGCTTTCAATATTAATGTGTCTTTTCAAAAATATTCCTGAGATCCTGTTGAGCAATCCAACATTATTTTCAGCGTATACTGATATGGTAAACCACTTTTTCTCCATGCTAATTTATTTTAAACGAATATCTGAAACAGACGCGCCGGAAGGGATCATAGGAAAGACATTATCTTCATTTTCAACACACACTTCCAGGAAGTAAGGCTCCTTTGATGCCATCATCTCCTGAATAGTTGGTTTAAGATCCTTACGTTCTTTAACTCTTTTTGCTTCGATTCGATATCCTTCGGCTATTTTAACAAAATCGGGATTAGTCATTACAGTTGAGGCATATCTGCTTTCAAAAAATAATTCCTGCCATTGTCTTACCATACCTAGATGACCATTATTCAACACAACAATTTTTACAGGAGTTTTATTCTGAAAAATAGTAGCCAACTCCTGTATTGTCATTTGGTATCCCCCATCGCCTATGACCGCAACGACTTCTCGGTCCATAGCACCCATTTTTGCGCCAATGGCCGCAGGTAGTGCAAATCCCATTGTACCCAGGCCTCCAGATGTAATGTTACTTTTTGTTTGTTTGAATTTGGCGTACCGGCAAGCAATCATTTGATGTTGTCCCACATCAGTAACAATGACCGCCTTATTTTCTGAAGCCAGATTTATCTCCTCGATTACTTCACCCATCGTAAGACCTTCTTTCGTGGGATAAAGATCGTTTTTAATCACGGCGTTATATTCTTCTTCGTAACACTCTTTAAACTTATTATGCCATGCTTCATGCTTGTTTTCTTTAATTAACGGCAATAATAAGTCGAGTGATTCCTGAGCATTACCCAGTATAGCAACATCCGCCTCTACATTTTTATCTATCTCCGCGGGATCTATCTCAAAATGTATAACTTTGGCTTGTTTGGCATAGGTATCCAGGTTACCTGTGACCCTGTCATCAAAGCGCATACCTATGGCAATTAGCACATCACATTCATTGGTAAGTACATTCGGACCATAGTTTCCGTGCATTCCTACCATTCCAACATTCAAAGGATGATCCGTATCCATGGCTGATAAACCTAAAATAGTCCATGCAGCAGGGATTCCTGCTTTTTCTACTAAGGTTCGAAGTTGATTTTCAGCTTTTCCTAAAATTACGCCATGACCATAAACAATATATGGCCTCTTAGCATTGTTTATGAGTTCTGCAGCAGATTCAATTTTTGCAGTATCGGGTTTTGGGCTTGGCTTGTAGCTCCGAACCCCAATACATCGGCTATAGCTAAAATCGAACTCCTCAAATTGAGCATTCTTAGTAATATCAATTAATACAGGGCCAGGACGACCCGATTTAGCAATATAAAAGGCCTTCGCCATAATTTCCGGAATTTCAGCAGCTTTTGTTATCTGATAATTCCATTTGGTAACAGGTGTAGAAATTCCAATTATATCCGTTTCCTGAAATGCGTCTGATCCCAGTAAATGTCGAGGTACCTGCCCTGTAATGCAAATAATTGGTGTAGAATCTATCTGAGCATCTGCAAGACCCGTCACTAAGTTCGTTGCACCAGGACCTGAAGTTGCAATTGCAACACCTACTTTTCCGGTAACGCGGGCAAAACCCTGTGCAGCATGAGTAGCTCCCTGTTCGTGCCTTGTAAGTACATGTTGAAGTTTGTCCTGAAACTTATAAAGCTCATCATATACGGGCATTATGGCACCACCCGGGTAACCGTAAATTAAATTCACATCTTCCGCGAGAAGACAATGGATGATAGCTTCTGCACCAGTAATTCTTATTGAAGTCTCATTGTGCGTCTCCGGTTTTTTTTCCTTTAATGTTTGCATATACATTATATTTTTTTAAATGCTCTAAGTTTTAAACTTGGAGTAATCCAGTTTGGAATGATAGCTTAAAATTCATCTGTGACACAACCTTGGGAGGCCGAAGAAACGATTCTTGCATATTTATACAAGCTCCCTCGCTTAACTTTAAGAGCAGGTTGTTTCCACTTTTCACGTCTTTCATTAAGTTCAGTATCTGTCAAACCTACTGATATACTATTTTTTTCTGCATCAATCGTGATAATATCGCCATCTTCCAACAAAGCAATGGTACCGCCTTCCTGAGCCTCCGGTGATATATGCCCCACAACAAAACCATGGGTTCCACCAGAGAAACGTCCGTCAGTTATTAATGCAACTTCTTTCCCTAGGCCTGCTCCCATAATTGCGGCAGTTGGTTTTAACATTTCCGGCATTCCCGGACCTCCTTTGGGTCCTTCATATCTTATTACAACAACATCTCCTTTAGTTACTAAACCTTTACCAATTCCATCATTTGCCTTGAATTCATCGTCAAAGACTTTTGCAGGACCGGTAAAATAAAGCCCCTCCTTTCCTGTGATTTTTGCTACCGCTCCATCTTTTGCAAGATTTCCATAGAGAATGCGTAAATGACCGGTTTCCTTTATTGGATCTTCAAGCGATTTAACAACTTTCTGCCCTGGTTTCAACCTTGGCAAATCTGCTAAGTTTTCGGCAATTGATTTACCTGTAACTGTTAAGCATTCGCCGTGAAGCATACCATTATCCAGCATAAACTTCATTACGGCAGGAGTACCACCTACGCGATGAATATCTTCCATTAAATATTTTCCACTTGGCTTTAAGTCGGCCAAAAAAGGTGTAGTATCACTTATTTTTTGAAAATCATCCAAAGTGAAATCAATTTTAGCAGCTTTCGCAATTGCCAAAAAGTGTAAAACGGCATTTGTAGAACCTCCCATAACGGTTATCAGCCGAATTGCATTTTCAAATGACTTTCTTGTAATAATATCACTTGGTTTAATATCCTTTTCTATTAAATGTCTCATTGCCATTCCTGAATTGATGCAATCTTCATTTTTTTCCTTGCCAATGGCCGGATTTGAAGAATTGTAGGGCAATGCCATTCCTAAAGCTTCTATTGCAGAGGCCATAGTGTTAGCAGTATACATGCCACCACATGCTCCGGCCCCCGGGCATGCATTTTGAATAATGCTTTTAAATTCTGTATCATTCATAGTTCCGGCAACTTTCTCTCCCCAGGCTTCAAAAGCAGAAACTATATCGAGTTTTTTGTCTTTAAAACAACCTGAAGCAATGGTTCCTCCATAAACCAATATAGATGGCCTGTTTAACCTAATCATGGCCATCAACGCACCTGGCATATTCTTATCACACCCCACTACAGTTACCAAACCATCATAATTCATAGCCTGAACTACAGTTTCCATTGAATCTGCTATAATATCCCGAGAAGGCAGTGAATAGCGCATTCCGTAAGTGCCCATGGAAATCCCGTCGCTAACACCAATAGTATTAAATACAAGTCCTATTAAATTATTTTCCTGTACCCCATTCTTTACTTCCTGTGCAAGATCATTCAAATGCATATTACATGGATTCCCCTCATAGCCGGTACTTCCAATTCCGATAAAAGGTTTTTTTAAATCCTCCTCTTTTAATCCAAGTGCATATAACATTGCCTGGGCAGCAGGTTGAGTTGGATCTTGGGTAACATTTTTACTGTATTTGTTCAATTCCATTAATAAGGTTCTCTTTAATTCCAATAGCGCTTAATTACTATGGAATTCAAAGATAATTGTTTAAAAAAGTTGATGTTTTTAACATTTAGTGCTGGTTCAAATTCAATAAAACAATTATTTACTTATTACTCTGATATTCAAACATATAAGTGCCAATATTATCCCATATCCAATAAATGCCGAAGCATGTTTTAAAGTTTCTTTTTGGGTGAAATTTTATCTCATTGTCAAAAAATGTTGCTAATAATATATCATCCTTTCTCTGTAAAAGAGTTCTAATAATTACATTTGGGTATGGAAAAAACAGTTACGGAAGCCATAACCTATAGAAGGTCGGTACGCATTTATAATCAAGAGGAAGAAATTGACACTAAAATTGTTAGAAAGTGCATTGAGAATGCGGTATTAGCACCAACAAGCAGCAATTTACAATTATGGGAATTTTACCATATTACCAGTAAAGATTTTAAAAACAAGATAAGTGCGGCGTGCTTTGACCAGCCGGCCGCAAAATCGGCTAAACAACTAGTCGTAATTGTGGCAAGAAAGAATCTTTGGCGCAAAAGAGCGAAAGCCAATCTAAATTTTTTAAAGAAAAATTTTGGTGATAAGCCGGTTGAAATATACGATAGCAAGGAAAAGTTTGCCATATCTTATTACAAAAAACTTATACCTTCACTCTATATTGACTTTTTGGGCATCTTAGGTCTTATTCGCTACATAACTTTTTACCTGGTAGGGTTCTTTAAACCCGTATATAGACAACTGAGAAAATCTGATATGCGTATTGTTGCCCATAAAAGTGCTGCATTAGCAGCACAGAATTTTATGATTTCCATGGCAGCTATTGGCTATGACACCTGCCCTATGGAAGGGTCAGATACTTTGCGTATAAAAAGAATTTTGAATTTACCCAGAGGTTCTGAAATAAATATGGTTATTGCCTGTGGTGTCAGAGATCCAAAAGGAATATATGGTCCGCGTTTCAGGGTTCCTTTTACAGAGGTATATAAAGAAATCTAATGAGGTAGAAGGTGAAAGGAAACTTCATCTCCAAACTTCCTTTGAGATAACATAGCAATTGATTTAGTTGCCAATTGAAGTATTCTGGGATATCCACCGGTAGTTTGCCCGTCGCGCATTAATATGATCAGTTTACCTGCAGGTGTTAATTGAACGGTCCCAGGCAAGGTTGCAGAAGTTAACATCTTATGAGATTGTACACCTATCAGCTCTTCCAGCTGATATGCCATACGATTATTCTCCTTAGCTATGGTAAATTTATTAGCAAATAATAGCTTTAATTGGTTATCAGTTAATATTTTATATTCAGGGCCTTTAAAAACTTTTAATTCAAACTCCTTGTGAGAGGATTCGGGTATAATATGACTTATTTTAGGAGAATAATCTGAATATTCTTCGATGGGTATTTCCATTCTTTCCGCAATACAATTCTGATCTGTAATTGGCATGTAATATGACCTGCTCATCAATTTTGTTTCCGTAAGGAAGCCCCCCTTAACTGCCAGATAACTTCTAAAACCATTAATTAATTTTCCGAAAGACAATATATCACCTTCATTAGCCTTGTGCACCTCATAGGAATTTATTGGAACACTATTTAAGGCAGGTGACATCTCAGCTCCGGTAATTGAGAAAAAACTAGCGGTGTGAAATTCCAGTTTCGGGCCTGTCATAGTGATTTCCATAACAGCATCCATTTCTGCATTCTCCAAAAGAGAATTGGCCATGGAAGCAGAATAATTATCCATACAACCACATACCGGAACGCCTTTATCACGATATCCAAATCTCCCCATATCCTGAATTGTAGTAAAAAAGCCCGGGTGAATAACTTTAATCATCGATTTTAATTTTATCCAGGTTATATATTCCGACCTCTGCCTCAATTTTGTGTAAGTCATATTCCGCCCGGTTAATGGCATAGAATTGTATTTGATCTCCTACACTTATAAAGCAGGGGTTTTCCAGATTGGCATTAAAAAGTGTTATAGGGCAATTTCCGATTATATTCCATCCCCCGGGAGAATCTTGCGGATATATACCTGTTTGTTTGCCGGCGAGACCAACAGAGCCTTTATTTACCTTTAACCTGGGTACAGATTTTCTTGGGGTTTCCAAATCTTTTGGTAGACCTCCTAAATACATAAAACCAGGTAAAAACCCAATGCCATATACAGTATAAATGTGATGCGTATGTGCTTCAATAATTTGTTTAATACTACACTTTAAGGTTGTCGCTACTTCTTCCAGATCAACTCCAAATTCATGGTCATAACAAACTGGCAGTTTCCATAAATAGCGTTGAGGGGGACCACCTGCCTTTCTGTTTTCATAGCATTCGAGTAGTTGATATTTGGTTTTAGAGAAATCTATTTTTGTCCACCTGTTTATTAAAGTAACGGAGTTATAGGCAGGAATTAATTCCCAATGTTTAGAATCTTGAAAATCCAATTTGAAACTTTCAGTAAAATCAAGTATATCATAAAGGATATCTTCTGAAACTTTATTTGGCCATTCTATTAGAATTGCATGCTCTCCAAAAGGTCTGATTGATATAGGATGGGAACTCACTTTCTTAGAAAAATATGTTGCTTTGGCAATTGGTCCGTAAGATACATTAATATTTGCAAAGCTGTACTTGTATCTCCGTGAATACAAAAGGTATCTGCCAAAATAGGCACTTTAACGCCATTTAGGGTAACTACCTCCTTATTAATAGCCATTGATATAAGATGCTCCAAAACCTTCTTCGGATCTTCTATCAAAGCTTGTGCAGAATCTCGTGAAACCAAACTTAAATCGTCATTATAGTTACGATCTCCAAAAGCCTCCAGAGCTATTTTAAAACCTTGTTTTCGCGCTTCTTTTTCAATTGCAGAGCCATACGGCAGATATAATAAAACCTTGTCCTTGTAGGCTAGAACACTTTCCAAATAAATCACAGCTAATTCCAAATCACCGGCAATATCATTGTATAGAGCACCATGTGCTTTAATATGATGAAGTTGCATTTCTGAGCTTATCAAAGTAGCCTCCAATTCTTTAATTTGCTTTTGAATACTTGATATTAGAAGCCCCTTTTCTATTTTCATCGATTTGCGACCAAAATTTTCCCTATCCGGATATGATGGATGCGCTCCTACTTTTATTGCAAACTTTCGTGCCAGCTGAACTATTTCAAACATAGTGTTTACATCACCTGCATGACCACCGCAAGCTATGTTACAGGAACTAATATGTGGAAAAAGAGCCCTTTCATTACCTATTCCTTCTCCTACATCACAGTTTATATCTATAAACACTTTACTTATCATAATTTCCCAAAAACATTGAAAATACTTTTAGCGCCGAGAGCTATTACTAAAATAATGATAATAATTGCGGATACATTTTGCCAAATGGAATTCTTAAAATTTCCAAGAACTGACGCTTTATTTACTATCCAAACCAATATAATTGCAATAATGGGTAATAACAGCCCATTGGCAACCTGAGCAAATTGTATTATAACGATTGGCCTGATTCCAAAAGAAAGCGTAATGACACCGATTAAAAGCACAACCATCCAAACAACCCTAAACCTCAAATCCGATACTTTTGCATTCCATCCAAAACAACTGTTGGCTACATAGGAGGCGGCTAAAGGGGCTGTAATAGCAGAGGTAATACCTGCTGCGAAAAGACCAATTCCCATCAAATATTTTGCGCTTTTACCATATAATGGTTCCAAGCCTTTAGCCAAGTCTAATGCATCCTTTACTTCTGTTGAAGAAATGGCAGCAGCCGAAATTATAATGGAAATTGAAATAATTCCCCCCAGTCCTATAGACAAAAATGTATCTCTTCTTACACTAGCAAGGTCGTCCAAAGAGTTCCATTTTTCCCTCACCAATGAGGCGTGCAGAAACAGATTATAGGGAACAACCGTAGTACCTATTAAAGCAATTATATTAAATAGGCTATTTTTAGGTATAACAGGTTTTATCAGTCCCATTAGCACTTCCTTAATGTCTGGTTTAGTCAAAATCGCAGTTAATAGAAAAGAAACACTCATCATTAAAACGAGTGAAATAAATACCTTTTCAAGAGTCTTATAAGATCCTAAGTACAACAATAAAAAGGCAATTAAACCAATAATCCACGGATATAATGGAGCATAATCAACTCCTGCTAAAACTTCCAAACCCAAGGTGGCACCACTTATATTCCCTGCCTCGTATGCAGTATTTCCAATGACTATAGCGCTGAGAATGACTCCCATAATAAAGTAACGCAGCCAGGATACCTTTAACTCTTCTCTTATAACGTCTGCAAGCCCTTTCTGTGTAATAATCCCCACCCTGGCGGACATTTCCTGCAAAATAATGGTAGCAAGGATGGAAAGCAGCATAGCCCAAAGCAATGCGTATCCAAATCCAACACCCGCAATAGTGCAAGCTGTTATTGTTCCCGGACCAATAAAAGCCGCAGCAACTAATACTCCGGGACCTAATTTATTAAACATTCAATTTATAATATGTTAAAGATAGAGGAGTAAATATAGGTTCTTTAACTCTTAATAGAGCCCTTGTATATAATTTAAGACAAAGAAATTTTAACATAAAAAGTGCAGTTCGTCTAAAATATTGCAGTTCGTCTAAAAGTGAGTTGTCATACGTCGATAAAATATAATATTCCAAAAATCCTGCGGTTATAACTATCCCAAATTAAATATTACCAACTTAAGCATGACTTGTATCGAATGTAAAAAAGAGCTTAGTTATCTGGATCACAAAAGGGCTATGGAATCTTATGGGGTTGAATTGTGTTCGAGGCACAAAGAGCGCATGGACAAACTAATTAGGCAGAATAATACCCCTCTGGAAGCTATACAACTATATTACGGACTTAAACAAGCCGGGGCTCACCCAATGTTAGAATGGTGGGATGGTAAAAAATCAGTTGACATTGCATTTTCCAGGGTGAAACTAAATATAGAAATCGATACTGAATATCAAATGCTTACACATGAACAAGCAATGGACGATTTGGAGGAGACTATGCATTCATTTCAAAATGGATTCACAACACTAAGAATTCCTAATACACTCATCAAGCACTACTTAAATGAAACTGTGAATAATATTTTGGGGATAAAAGAAGGTTTAAGAGCTAATATTAAAGCAATTTAATTGTGATTTAACTAAAATCCGAAATTATGGAGGCTAATAATTCATATACAGAAAGATCATATAAATTGAGTAAACTGATACTTTTTCTTCTAACTTTTGCTGCATTTGCAATTGTAGTAAACATTAATCCCGTTTTTTCGAGATATCTCTTTGGATTACCTATAATCCTTTCCGGGATTTTGGGCGTAGTTGGCACGATTATCCTTTATAAAGGCCGCAATGAGCCTATTAATGAAAAGAAGATAATAGCCATTACAGTTAATTCAGCAATGGTAATTCTTATTGTAACCATTTTTATTTCGAACACTCTTTATTAAAACAACAGGCTGACTATTCCAAAGCGCGGGATTCTCCAACATGCAAATATTAATGCATTCATAGGTTTTCTTGTACCTGAAATTGGTTAATAGGTTAGTAAATTTATCCAATCTCTAAATAGTCTGAGAAGTTATTGCTTCTTTTAAACTTTATCATTTATTCTCTCCTTTTAGGGTTACAGGTAGCAATCGTAACAATTATTCTTTGTAACTTATTTTTCATAATTTCAGAACATGAAAAATATTGATAGAAGGAATTGGTTAAAAACGGTTGGTTTAACAAGCGGTTTCGCTTTGTTAGGGGGATTAGAAAGCATGGCATTTGATATCCCACGACACAATAATTCATTTGATTCGACGGTATTACTCAATGCCAATGAAAATCCCTATGGGCCTTCCGAAAGGGTGCGGAAAATACTGGCAAATTCTTTCGATGAAGCATGCAGGTACCCATTTCGAAGTTTATCGGGCTTAGTAAATATGATTGCTTCAAAAGAGGGTGTAACAAAAGATCATGTAGTTGTTACCGGCGGCTCAACTGAAGGCCTGAAGGCAGCAGGTCTTATTTATGGATTGGGTGGAGGTGAGATTATTTCTGCTGATCCTACTTTTCAGGCTATGTTACGGTACGCTGAAACTTTTAAGGCTAAAATACACAGAGTGCCTTTAGATGAAAAGATGGCGCACGACTTATCCGCTATGTCCGATAGGATAAATAAGAATACAAAGCTAATCTTCATTTGTAATCCGAATAATCCAACAGGCACTCTTTTGGATAAATCCAGTTTACTCGATTTCTGCAAGTCCCATGATAAGGATGCAGTTATTTTTAGTGACGAGGCTTACTATGATTTTATTACAGAACCCGAATATCCTTCAATGGTAGAATTGGTTAAAGAAGGTAGAAATATTATTGTTTCTAAAACATTTTCCAAAGTTTATGGCCTGGCCGGATTACGTGTTGGTTATTTAATTGCAAAACCGGAGATTGCGCGTAATTTAAAGTCAGCTGTAATGGCAAATACGAATATTCTTGCAATTGAAGCTGCGAAGGAAGCTTTAAAAGATGATGAATTTTATAAGTTCAGTATACTTCAAAATTTTAAGGCAAAATCACTTATCTACAAGCATCTGGATGATCTTGGTTTGGAATACATCAAGTCACATACCAACTTTGTTTTTTTTAAAACCGGCAGGCCAATACAAAGCATGATAATTGATATGAAGAAGCACAATGTTCTTATAGGGCGTCCTTTTCCACCTTTATACAATTGGGCACGAATTAGTACAGGAAGATTAGAGGATATGGAGGTATTTGGACAGGCCTTAAAACAAGTAATGAGCTAGAATATTTTTTCTGCACCTAAATTTAATATTCCGACATTCAAATGAAGACTTTTTAATGGAAAGTACAGAAATACATAATGAAAATACTTTGCACAAACATACCGGGTTTTTAAAGAAGTATGAAAAATATTTAGGTGAGTTTGTTTATGGAGGAATCGATGGTTGTGTTACTACTTTCGCCGTGGTCGCAGGCTCAGTTGGTGCAGGCCTCGATAGTGCCATAATCATAATACTAGGATTCGCTAATTTACTTGCAGATGGTTTTGCTATGTCTGTTGGAGCTTACTTGTCTAATAAAACAAAAAAGGACAACTACAACAAACACAAACAAATAGAATATTGGGAGGTTGATAACCTTCCTGAGCTGGAAAAAGAAGAAATAAGGGTAATATACAAGGAACAAGGTTTTGAAGGTGAACTATTAGAAGATGTAGTCAAAGTGATAACAAGCGACAAAGATCGCTGGGTGAATGTAATGATGAAAGAGGAATTAGTAATGTTTGATGAGGATAAATCTCCTGTAATTATTGGTGGTGTCACATATTTTTCCTTTATCCTAATAGGTATTATTCCACTGTTGGTCTATGTAATGGATTACATATATCCTTTTAATTACAATCTTTTTCTTCTTTCCTCAATTCTTACTGCAATTGGATTCATTATAATTGGCTGGCTAAAAGCTTTTGTAAATCAGACTATGTTTTGGAAGGGCATTCTGGAAACCTTATTATTGGGAGGTATAGCTGCGATAGTTGCCTATTTTATAGGGGATTTCCTGGAGAGCATTATTACGATTTGAAGGCAATCAGGGTTCTTTATTTTCCGCGGACGGCCCTTTACAACGAATATTTCTGCGTAAAATCGGATTTAGTACCCTTAGATGAAGGAAAAGTATTACTATAGGCCTCTCTATCTAAATAAATAATCGCCGAACCTATGAAAAAAAGAGCTACAATTTCCTTCATTCTTTATGGCTTTTTTATTTTTTGTTTTCTTTGGTCGGTTTATAACTTTCTTTTTAAATTCTCCTGAAAAGAGTCCCCGGTATTACTTAATAATACTAAGAACACACCGCCCTAGGCTCTTATAATATTCCTAAAAATTTCCGTGTTTACATTATTCATAACTCATTGATTATCCAAGTATTAACTTGTATATCGACTGATTATTCAAGCTAGATAACTAGTAATTGAATTATTTGAAAACCTTTTCACCATTTTTATCTAATTTAGTTTTAGGTTGAGATTATTTTTTGAAAATGGTCAAAGCAAAATTGTATGATTTGTACTTATAATTTGTTCCTACAATAAACCTGTTCTAATCTTATACTTTTAAAATATGTCTGACAAATTGATAATCAACTTTACTCCTACAGGCATGATCCCTACCAAGAAAATGACTCCTAATGTGCCTATCAGTGTTTCGGAGATAGTGGAGGATGTCCATCGCGCAACTGAAGCTGGAATTACTATGGTTCATCTGCATGCAAGGGATGAAGTAACCGAAGAACCAAGCTATAAAAAGGAAATTTATAGTGAAATAATTAGTGGTATAAGAAAATTTGATCCGTTTCTTGTGATCTGCGTTTCCTTAAGTGGTAGAAATTTTAAAGACTTGGAACAACGTGCAGATGCCTTTAGAACAACGTGCAGATGCCTTGTATTTGGAAGGTGACCTGAAACCGGATATGGGGAGTCTAACCTTAAGCTCCTTGAATTTTAATAAAGTTGCCAGCATGAATTCTCCTGATATGATACAGAATTTAGCAGCTATTATGAAGGAAAAGGGAATAGTTCCGGAATTGGAGGCATTTGATATTGGAATGGTAAATTTTTCAAAATACCTGATAAAAAAAGGTCTGCTTGAGCCTCCGTATTACTTTAATCTTCTGTTAGGTAATATTGCATGTTCTCAAGCCAATTTGCTACATGCCGGCATCATGATTCAGGATCTGCCGGAAAACTCATTTTGGAGTTTGGCAGGAATAGGTAATGCTCAACTCAAAATGAATTCATTATCTGTTGCTGTTGGTGGGGGTGTAAGAGTAGGCATTGAAGATAATATCTGGTTTGATACAAACAGAACCAAATTGGCAAGTAATGTGGAATTGGTTGAAAGAATTCATACCATTGCTAAGGCGAATGGAAGAGAACTTATGTCTGCTGAAGAGTTCAGAACTCTCATGAACTTGAAACCAGGTAATGGAAGTTATGGGCGATAATAGCAAAAAAATCTTTTGTATTTATGGAAGTAAATAAAGGCAAGTTTTATAGGATAAAATGGTTTTGGAATATTCTTAAGAACGGGCTTTTTCTATTTGGGGTTAGGAATAGACTCGCCAGACTTGGTCTTGATTTTGACCCCTATTATTGGGTTCTGGAGGGTAGTTCAGATTT
>NZ_CAMYIP010000078.1 GCF_947258525.1 uncultured Eudoraea sp. | reverse complement strand
CCTTTGCAGTAAACGGCACAGACCTGGAGATTACAGATAGCAATGGAACGCTTTCGGTGCCTTTAGCTTCACTTGGCACAGACGATCAGAATATCGATGTATTAACGCTCAATGCAGCCACCAACATATTAACGGTAGGTATCGAAAACGGTAGTGACCTTACGGTCGACTTATCAGGTCTTGTATCCGACGGTTCGGAAACGGTAGTAACCGGGGCAGGGATTAATGTGGTAACCGGCACAGGAACTACAGCAGATCCTTATGTGATCACTGCTACGGAAGTAGACGGAAGTGTAACCAATGAGATAAACACGGCCTTTGCAGTAAACGGCACAGACCTGGAGATTACAGATAGCAATGGAACGCTTTCTGTACCACTTGCAAGTTTAGGCACGGATGATCAGAATATCGATGTATTAACGCTCAATGCAGCCACCAATGTATTGACTGTGGGAATAGAGAATGGTAGTGACCTTACGGTCGACTTATCAGGTCTTGTAGCCGACGGTTCGGAAACGGTAGTAACAGGAGCAGGTATCAATGTGGTAACCGGCACAGGAACCACATCAGATCCTTATGTGATCACTGCTACGGAAGTAGACGGAAGTGTGACCAATGAAATAAAGATCACTGCTACGGAAGTAGACGGAAGTGTAACCAATGAAATAAACACAGCCTTTGCAGTAAATGCAGGGAACCTTGAGATCACCGATAGTGATGGAACTTTGTCAGTACCTCTTTCGAGTTTAGGTACAGACGATCAAACAGCTTCTGAAGTAAATTCTGATGTCCCTGTTGATGTTGATGGAGATGGGAATACAGAAGCAACAGTGGAGGATGTAATACAGGACATAGCACCTATTACCTCTAAAGCAGCACGTATATTTTATCCACCTTCAATAGCGGTAGATGCCTCTACAAATGGTGTAGGATATACGGTAGACCTTTACGCACAATATATAGCCCAGTTTGGAACGCCAACCGCAGCGAGCGCAGGAGCTCCCGCGGCCGTCCCAACATATGCAGCAACTGATTTATATTATTATGTAACCTATGCAGATCCTGCGGTATTTGCCAATATGAGTATCAATGCAAGTGGCGTCCTGACATATGATATCATTGGACAACCTGCAGATTACAATTCTTTAATCAACGTTGTATTTGTTGTTAAATAATAAGACATAAAGTCCCTAATGGGTTTGAAAACTGCAAACAGATATTATTTTCTAGTCCTCAGTACTGTATTTACATTACTGGGGATTAGTGCATCCAATGCTCAATTTTTACTTCAGGCACCTAACGGCGGTGACGAAAGTAATTATAGATGGTATGAAGCTTCTGATACCTCCACAGTATTAAGTACCGATTTCTTTTATGAGACGAGTACACCGGGAGTATATTTTGCCACTTATGATGGTACGTTATGCGGTTCTAATGCTACAGGATATTTTATATTAACAGATTGTACAGCTCCGGATAATCAGGTTACCCTGGACATTACCGCAAATGTCAGTGGTAGTGCTACGGTAAGCTGGAACCCTGCTGTTGGCGGTAATCAGTTACAGCCGGTAGTTACATCGACAACTTCGGTGGTACGTTATGTAGCCACAATTAGTAAAGCCGGTAATTCAATTGATCTTCCGGGTTTTACGGTGGTTTGTTTGCAGCAAGCTGCTACCTTAGTCGACGACTTTATTACGCTTGATGAAGATACTTCCGTCTTTGTTCCAATTTATGCCAATGACAGTGATCTGCCAACTATAGGAACTCTGACAACAACCAACCCAGCAAATGGAACTGTTACTATTAATGGCAATGGTACCCCTAATGATCCAACAGATGATATTGTTACATATATACCAAATCCGGATTATAACGGGCCTGACTCTTTTGACTATACAGTATGCAATACTACAGGAGATTGCAGTACAGCAACTGTTACAGTAGATGTACTGCCTATTGTAGATGCATTGCCGGATTCAATAGCCACAATAGAAGATATAGCTGTAGATATAGATGTTTTATTAAATGACAACGATATACCTACGATCGGAACACTTACGATTACTAGTCCGTCTGATGGCACAGCTGTAATCAATAATAACGGAACCCCCGGAGATCCTTCGGATGATATCATCACATATACTCCTAATCCTGGTTTTGTTGGGACAGATAGCTTTACGTATACATTATGCGATAGTTTATCCAATTGCAGTACCACCACAGTTACCATCCTTGTAAACCCGGTTGGAGTAGATCTTGATACAGACAATGATGGAATAGTAGACAGTTTTGAAGATTTAAACTTAGATGGAGATAATGATCCTACTACAAATCCAACAGATACCGATGGTGATGGTATAGCAGATTATCTGGATATAGATAGTGACGATGATGGTATTCCGGACAATGTAGAAGCGCAAACCACGGCAGGATATACTGCACCGAGCGGTATAGATGCCAATAGTAATGGTTTGGATGATGTATATGAAAATGGTGGTGGATTAGGAATTCTACCTGTGGATACAGATGGTGATGGTCTGCCGGATTATGTTGATACCGATAGTGATGATGACAATGTTCCGGATAGTATTGAGGGACATGATATGGACAGAGATGGTATACCTGATGTGGTATTTATTGGATCTGACAAGGATAATGATGGCCTTGATGACGGCTATGAAGGTTATACAACTATAGATGACGATGTAAATGATGAAATTGATGATCCGTATGATATGTTGCCAAATACAGATGGTGATTCTGAATCTGACTATAGGGATACAGATGACGATGACGACCTTATACCTACCGCATCTGAAGATACCAACGGTGATGGA
The DNA here is from genome assembly GCF_947258525.1 of uncultured Eudoraea sp. Lineage (GTDB taxonomy): Bacteria > Bacteroidota > Bacteroidia > Flavobacteriales > Flavobacteriaceae > Eudoraea. The sequence goes on along the minus strand of NZ_CAMYIP010000078.1, from coordinate 39,090 downwards.
AATTTTGCTAATGATGATATGGATGCAGATGGTACACCGGATTATTTAGAACCTAATGCCAGTGAAGAGGACATTGAGGTATTCAATGTGGTAACCCCTAATGGAGACGGTGTTCATGATGTTTTAAGTATTAGAGGATTAGAAGATTTCCCCGATAATACAATTCGCATTTACAATAGATGGGGTGTACAGGTTTATACCACAAATGCTTATAACACCCAGGGTAATGTCTTTGATGGCACATCTCAAGGAAGAGCAACGGTGGATGTGGATAACAAGTTACCGGTGGGTACATATTTCTATATCCTTGATTATGTGAATGATGATGGTGTACAGAAATCGCTGTCCGGATATATATACATTAATAGATAGACCAATGCTACAGTTAAAACAAAAAAGTTATTTGCAGAGAAGCCTGAAAATTATATATGGCCTTCTGGTTTTTCTATTAGCCGGACATCTTCATGCGCAACAAGATGCACAGTATACTCAATATATGTATAACACGGTGAGTGTTAATCCGGCATACGCAGGTTCTCGTGGGCATATGAGTATTGCAGGCTTATATCGTTCACAATGGGTAGGTTTGGATGGAGCACCAAAAACGCAAACTTTCAATATGCATACACCCTTGGGCTATAGAGGGGTTGGTCTTGGAGTATCTGTAGTAAACGACCAAATAGGACCTACATCTGAAACTTTTTTTGATATTGACTTTTCGTACACCCTGCAACTGGCAGAGGAATCTCGTTTAAGTTTTGGATTAAAAGCAAGCGCAAGTTTGTTAGATATCAGGTTTTCTGAGTTAAACCAGGATGTAACAAACCCCGGAGGACCCGATCCAACATTACAGCAGGATATTACAAACAGGTTCTCACCGAATATAGGTGCAGGAGTTTATTATCATACAGAAAGGTTTTATGCAGGTTTATCGGTTCCCAGATTTTTGGAAACCTCCCATTTTGATGAATCTTCTCTATCAACAGCCAAGGAACAAATGAATTTATATCTCATCACAGGTTATGTTTTTGATATGAGTGCATTTTGGAAATTTAAACCTGCTTTACTTCTTAAAGCCACACAGGGTGCACCCTTAGGAGTTGATTTATCAGCTAACTTTATGTACAATGATAAATTCATAATGGGGCTCGCTTACAGATGGGACGCTGCATTCAGCGGATTGGTAGGTTTTCAGATTTCACCTTCATTTCTACTCGGCCTGGCATATGACAGGGAAATTACAGAATTGGGACAGGCTGCCTTTAACAATGGTTCTTTCGAAATAATTTTGCGATATGAATTCATAAAAGTAAAAGGAAACCTAAAATCTCCGCGCTTCTTTTAGAACTATCTCAGCTTAAGCTAACTTACTTAATCAACTTTTTTGATCCTCTTAACCCAGAATATGGCATAAAGGTGCTATTTTTGCTGGATGGGAAATAAAAAAGAGGAAAATGTTATTCTCGTAAATCAATTGGATGAAGAGATTGGTATAATGCCAAAAATGGAAGCACATGAAAAAGCTGTACTGCATAGGGCTTTTTCTGTTTTTATTATGAATAAAAATGGTGAGACTATGCTACAGCAAAGGGCTGAACATAAATATCATTCTCCTTCATTGTGGACAAATACCTGTTGTAGTCATCAACGCCAGGGTGAAACCAGTTTGGAGGCCGGAAAAAGGAGATTACAGGAAGAAATGGGTTTTAAAACCGATTTAAAGGAACTTTTCTGGTTTATTTATAAAGCGCCATTTGACAACGGTTTAACCGAGCATGAGCTCGACCATGTGATGATAGGTTATTATGATGATCCACCAAATATTAACCAGGACGAAGTGGCCGATTGGAAATGGATGAGTCCAGAAAATATCAAAAAAGATATTTCAGATAATCCGGAATCGTATACAGTTTGGTTCAAAATAATATTTGAAAAGTTTTATGATCACCTTGTAGAGAATCACCAGATAGTATGAAAGTAAAAGTCAGTAGAAAGGCTCATTTTAATGCAGCCCACCGTTTATATCGAAAAGATTGGGATGATGCTAAGAATAATCTGGTTTTTGGTAAATGTAATAATCCCAATTATCATGGACACAACTATGAATTAGTAGTTAGCGTGACAGGGGAGATTGATCCCGAGACCGGTTTCGTAATAGACATGAAAATTCTGAAGGATTTGATCAAGTCTGAGATAGAAGATGCTTTGGATCATAAGAATTTAAATGTTGAAGTTCCTGAATTTAAGACGTTAAATCCAACTGCGGAAAATATTGTTATAGTTATCTACAATAAATTACTTCCGCATATAGATTCAAATAAGGAACTCGAAGTTGTTCTTTATGAAACTCCTCGTAATTTTGTCACCTACAATGGATAGATCATGGGTCTGAAGGTGGGACAAGTCATACCGCAATTTTCATTGCCCGATCAGGACGGTAAGCTATTCAACAGCAATGATATAGTAGGCAAGAAACCTTTTGTAATTTTTTTTTATCCTAAGGATTACACCCCTGGGTGCACATTAGAAGTATGTTCATTCAGGGACAGTTATGAGGAATTCACCGAACTTGGAGCAACAGTCATCGGCATAAGTTCCGATTCTGAAAATACACATCGTAGATTTGCATCAAAATATAAGCTGCCATTTAAACTTTTGGCCGATAGGCAAAAGAAAGTACAAAGTTTGTTCAAAGTAGAGAGCAAGTTGTTTAATTTACTTCCGGGCAGGGAAACTTATGTAGTAAGCAAGGAAGGTGTGATATTGATGGCCTTTAATAGTATTAATGCCTCATTACACATGAAAAAGGCTTTAAATACGTTGAAGAAATTGAAATGAACTTATATCCGATTAAATTTTACCCTATTCTTAAAGAACGTCTTTGGGGAGGAACAAAACTGGGTACCATTTTAGGCAAAGAACTGGAAAGTGATCTGGTTGGGGAGAGTTGGGAAATATCCGGCGTAAACGGAGACGTTTCAATCGTTGCCAATGGTCCTCATAAAGGAACTTCCCTAACAAATCTAATTGACGAATTTCCTGAAGCTATTCTCGGGAAAAGTGTTTTAGAACGATTTGGTAAGGAGTTCCCTATCCTCATTAAATTCATTGATGCACAGAAAGACCTCTCCATTCAGTTACATCCTAATGATGAACTAGCAAGAAAGCGTCACAATTCTTTCGGAAAAACTGAAATGTGGTACGTAATGGATTCTGATGAAGATGCCGAGTTGATAATTGGCTTTAATGAAGATGTTACGGAGGAAATCTATACAGAAAGCCTGAAGAATAATTCGCTAACAGACTTATTAAACTATGAGAGTGTTAGCGAAGGGGACACCTACTTTATAAATGCAGGTAAAATACACGCCATAGGTGCAGGGGTACTGATAGCGGAAATACAGCAAACTTCTGACCAAACCTATAGGGTGTATGACTATAACAGAAAAGATGCAGATGGAAATCCAAGAGAATTACATACAGAATTGTCGCTTGATGCTATTGATTATGCCAAAAAAGACGATTTTAAAGTTAGCTATGAGCAGAAAATGAACGCTGCTAACCCCATGGTAAATTGCCCTTATTTTAAAACCAATTTTATCAGCTTAAATCAAAATATCCGTTTTGATGTATCAGATCGGGATTGCTTTACCATATACATGTGTATTGATGGTGATGTTTTAATAGAAAACGATTTTGGATCGATCTTGATTAAAAAAGGCGAGACCGTTTTAGTACCTGCTAGTAGTAGCCATATTCTTTTGAATTCTGAACAAGCAAAACTTCTGGAAATTACTGTTTGAAATAGCGTACTTTTACACAAAATTATAGAGCAATGGCAAATATCAGAGAATTAAAAAAAGATATAAATTACGTACTGGGAGATATTATTGAAGCAGTTTACATTGTTGAGGCTTCCAATGATAAACAAGGCTCCAAAGAGGGGTCTGAAATTATTGATGGTGCAATTAAAACTTTTGATGAATTAATTTCAAAAGTTAACAAAAAAGACATTGAAAACAGGAAGGAACATCTAAAGGGTGTGCGTAAAGAACTGGAAGAAAAAGCCAGAGCCCTCGTAGATAAACTCAATAAATTACCTTAGGTATTTAACTTTCGTATTATTTATTTTCTACCTTTTCCAGATATTCTTGCAGAGCACTACCATATTTACCTTTAGCTACTTCAGGACTAAGTGAATTATTAATAGAATCCAGGTAAATTTTGTTGGCATCTGGCACCTCTTTTAAGGCTATATATGGCGCAATATGAGATTCTTTATTGTTAAGCGCAAAGTTTAAAGCATAGAGATAACCTCTTCTAATGTTCTGGTCACTTGCTTTTTGTAAGGAATCCTGAGTTAGGGAATCTTTAGGAGTTTCAGGATCGTAGACAGCTCTCATAATTTCGAGATTCGTGGTGTTAAAACGAGACATCACTTTCCTGTATTCCTCAAGTTTTTTATGTGTTTTAGAGCCTTCAATTTTAGCCTTGGTATCGAAAGTGTTCCAATTGGTGTTAATTGTAATTATTCCTGGCTCGCCAAAAAAAGTAATCCTGTCATTTATATCATTATTGTCTTTTTTAGCAAGGTATAAATAGAAAATCTCAGGACTTTCAACTTCGGTTTTAAAAGTGAAGTTACCATCACCCTCAACCTTTAGAGAATCTATTACTACCAGAGTTGTATCTGGTATATGCTGAAGATAAAGTGTGCCTTTTTTTAATCCTTTTACATTACCGGTAACTGTCATTGTATTTTCAGTATCCTTAGGTCCGCAAGAAATTATTACGGCACAGCTAAGTATAGTAATTATCAGGTTCCTCATAGTATTTTAATTCTGCGGCAAATATCAATAAAGTTTATTGGAAATTTAAACTTTTGAAGCAATTTCCATAAGTAAAGCACATATATATGCACCGGCGGTGCCTATAACGTAACCTAAAACAGCAAGCAAAATACCTACAGAGGTAAGTGAAGGATGAAACTCTGCCGCGACGATAGGCGCTGATGCCGCTCCACCTACATTTGCCTGACTTCCTACAGCAAGGAAAAAATAAGGAGCCTTAATAATTTTTGCCACAAAAATCAACAATCCGGCATGTATTGAAATCCAAATTAGACCTACCGCTATTAAACCCGGTTTGTCTAAAAGGCTTCCCAAATCCATTTTCATTCCAATGGTAGCTACAAGGATATAGATAAATAACCCACCTATTTTACTTGCTCCCGCACCTTCGTAATTTTTGGCTTTTGTGAAGGAAAGGATTATGCCCACAGTCGTAGCAAAAACGACCATCCATAAAAATTTTGAACCCAAAGAGGAAAGGGCTTTTTCTTTATTCCGTATGACTTCAAAATTGTCCTGTAGAAATTCTGAAAAATGGAACCCACAAAAATGAGCAATCCCAACTGCTGTAAATGACAAACTCAACATAATTATGTAGTCATTAAGTGTTGTTACCCTGGTAATTTTTGCTGTGTATTCTGAAACTTTTGTCTTGAGAGTTTCAATTGAAGAGGTATCTGATTTTAACCACTTGTCAATTCTTGCAGACTTACCGATACCAAGAAGAATTATAGCCATCCAAATGTTTGCAACTACGATATCTACCAATACCATATCCCCAAATTTCTTAGGGTTATAAGAAAAGACTTCGAGCATAGCTGCCTGGTTCGCACCACCCCCAATCCAGCTTCCGGCAATTGTTGCTAAACCTCTCCATACCGCATCAAAATCGTTCCCTCCAACCGTTTCAGGAGAAAATATTGAGACTATTAAGATAGCGATAGGACCACCAATGATAATTCCTGCAGTTCCCGTTAAGAACATAATAAGTGCTTTAGAACCAAGGTTCAATATCGCCTTAAGATCTATACTTAATGTCATAAGTACTAATGCCGCAGGCAGGAGATATCTGCTAGCTATATAATATAGTTTTGAATCTTCCTCTGAGATAAGTCCTATGCTTGTTAAAATTGCCGGTAGCATGTAGCACATTAACAGTGTTGGCACAACCCTGTAGAATTTTTTCCAAAATCCGGTTTTAATGGAAGAAGTGTAAAATACAAATCCAAGACAGAGACATAATAAACCAAAAATTACGGTGTCATCAGTTAGTGGTAAATGGTTCATGGAAGATTATTTAATTGTGAAAAGCCTTCAAATATAATGAAATTACATGGGGCTGCTCACTATAAAAATGAACCTAAATATTCAACCAATATGTAATTTTCAGATTAATGGATCTGGTCTTTGGTGCAAACCCATCCACAAAATAATTATCATTATACACCAGAAATAGATCCGAAAGCGGAGCAAAGCGCCATTGCAATCTGGAATTTATACCAAAATTATCCCTCTGATTGCTATATTGAATTAAAGTTGACCAGAATATTGATTTGCTGAATGTAACTTCAATTTTTGGACTTATCAACCAAATGTCCGCACTGGGGTAAGGGTCTGGTAGTTCAATTTTATCATACCTCATAAACATGGAAAGAAATACTTTGGGCTGAAAGCGAAAAGTCATTCCCCCTTGAACAGAAAAGCGGTTTCCATTAAAAAATCGGCCAATAGTAGGTTCAAGGGAATATGAGAAAATTTTCCTGCGGTCCGAATTAAATTCAACTTGAACACTGTTGTAATAATAGCCTTGATTTCCTGGTAATGGTATTCCGTCATCAGAGCCAGTCGGGTCAAAATCATCTATTAAGAAAGTATACTTATGTGAGAATTCAGCACTAAATCTGGATTGATCTCTAAATCTTGCTTGCCATTGCCCTCTTACATCATAGTCTGTATTTTTCAAATCCATGCTAGGACTCCAAAGGGCTATGGGAAAGATTTGGAATGCGTGATTTTGTATAAAACTATTTCTAGGCCAGAATACCCGTTCGAATTGTACGAAGCTTTTAAGGATATCCGTGCGGCGGACAAATCCTAAATCCGATCTGAAATCTTCTGCAACATAAATCAATTTGCCAGAAATATTATAATTTCTGGAGTTGTATTCCAGACGTGCGCCTGTAGCTATGTCATTATCTTTAATTCCCGGTTGAAACGATTTTTGAAAAAAGAACTTACCGTTCCACACGTTATCCCTTGAAATAAGATTGTAATCTATTCCCAGGACCCGGTTGTACTCGTCCTCCGGCAAGACAAAATCATAATCCTCAAAAGATTGGCGGTTAATAAAGAAAAAGCCAATATTAGACCTGGAAAAAACTGTTTGTTGCAGGGCCAGCATCATATTGTTATTCGAAGGAATCTCGTTGTCTTCATCCTCGGCAGTTTGAATATTAAGAAAACCCAATCGCAGGCCTTTGGTTAGCTTCCCGCTTAATCTGACACCTCCTATAATCTTATTTTCAATAGTATTACCTGCGGTATCATTTGCTATTCCAATCCTTCTTGAGAAAAAAGGATTTGCATCCCTGGAATCACCAAAACTTCCGAACAGGTCATTATTATCTATAAAGAACTGCCTTTTTTCTGGTAGTGAAATTTCAAAACGACTGAGATTCGTAACCTGGTCATCTACCTCCACCTGAGAAAAATCGGGATTTACAGTAATATCCAGATTCATGCTATTACCTATAGAAATTTTGGCATCCCCACCAACAGATAGTTTGTTAGTTGTGTTGTCTTCTTCAAAATCTTTAAGAGCGCTGCCATTTACGTAAGGGATAAGTGCCATTGGGGTTCTTGATTTACCGAGTGGTTTCTCAAAAACCATTTCGCCCATAAAACCTAAACCGAATATATTTTGGTTTTGAGGAATATTCGCCCAGGTAGTTGTTTCGTTGGACTGGTTATCAAAGCGATAACTATTAAACCTCCATTTTGTTTCTCCTTCTTTAAATTTAAATGATGTAAGGGGTATTACCATTTCCGAAGTATACCAGGAATCATAAATCTTAGAATTACCTTGCCACTTTACATCCCAGGAAATTGTAAACCCTCTTCGATCTATACCACCTCCGGATACTAGTCCTTCTCTTTGAACTCCATACGGATTTATACCAAATAAGAAAGCATTATTGTTATCATTGAATGTGTCAAAAAGCAAAGTAATATTATCACTGTTTCCTGCCCTGAAATCCCTTTTTAGCGATTGAATTGAATAATCCTTGCCCTCAGCATAAACGATAATTCCGATATAAAGGTTTTTATCGTCATAAAGCATTTTAATTTCAGTCTGCTGTTTGGCTTGTACAGAATCTAAAGGGAAATATTGCCAAAAATTATCGGCACTATTCGCAGTTTCCCAAATTGGCTCATTTAAAATACCATCGGGAATTATAACATTATCAATTTTTTTGACAACAAAAGACCTTGTTTTATTCTGCCCGTAGTAAATAGGGGATTTAATTCCAACTTGCCCGTAAAATGCTAATGAAGTAAGAAATAAAACTAAGCAAGTAAGATTTTTTACCATTTAATATTGATTAGACATTATCTGCTCGGGGATAATTAGGTACATAACGTTAAAGTAAATTTGGCACAAAGGTCTTCCTTTTTATTTAGAGGTCATTACCTTTTCTGCGAACGACCCGGGTTCTATTGTGAACGACATATTTTAGCGTATTTCTATCTAGGATTTTAATTGATTTACAACCTTTATAAGAAAATAAAAGAAAACAATTTTGCAAGATTAATGTCTTAAAAGATTACCAAAATTTCAACGTATTTAACTTAAGCTAGTTTTTTTCTTTGAAATTTTTGGTTTTCTTCCTTTTAGGATTTTTGAAAAGTCTTTTAAAGAAACCATCGCGTTTTTCAGGTTCGCAGTCAAGCATGGCAACGACTGCCGCATCCGGCTTCATAAACCTGGCCCGGGTTATGTAGTTATAAGCTTTCTCCCTGTTTAATTTTTGCATCCAAAGGGCGAAAATTGGTAATGCAGCACTGGCCCCCTGCCCAAGTGAAGTGTTCTTAAATCCAATTTCATGATTGTCCAAACCAACCCATGTTACATGAACTAATTTAGGAGTAATAGCAACAAACCAGGCATCTTTATTGTTCTGTGTTGTTCCGGTCTTGCCGGCAATATCATTTTCTAGTCCGTACGTATAGCGTATTCTGGAACCTGTACCTTCATTAATTGTTGCTTTCATAAATTCTACCATAATTTGCCTGTTTTCTTCATTAAATGACTGAACAGGAGAAATGGTTGGCTTAATGGTTTCAAGTATAGAATCCTGATAATTAGTTATACTACTTATCAAAAAAGGTTTAACGGCTCTGCCCTTATTTACATAACAAGCATAGGCTCCCGCCATTTCTTCAACACCTATTTCGCCTGCACCTAGCGCTAATGATGGTAAATTCGGTAAATCTGAAGTGATCCCCATCTTTTTAGCCTGATCAATGACATTTTCTATTCCTGTTTTTTCCAAAACCTTTACGGCAACCGTATTTACTGAATTACTTAAAGCCTGTTCCATGGAATAATTCATGAAAACTTCATCTTTATCCCCGGAATTTGAAGGGGACCAACCCTCAAAATTTTTATACTCCACTTCTTCGGCTGAAAAATAAGTGCAGGGTGCTATTTTATTTTCCAATGCCGCTGTATACACTATAGGTTTAAAGGTAGATCCTACCTGTCTTCTGCTTTGAGAAATATGATCGTATTTAAAAACTTTGTAGTTCACACCACCTATCCATGTTTTAACCGCCCCGCTACCTGGATCTATTGAGATGGAACCGGTATTGAGAAATTTCATGTAATGTGCAACACTGTCTATTGAACTCATTTCCACTTCTATTTCACCGTCCCATGAAGCAAGACTCATGACTTTCTTCTTTCTTAAGGCATTCAAGGCTTGTTGCTCATTTAACCCTTGTGCTATTAGATTCTGGTAGGCGGTTGAATTTTTAACTACTTTAAGAATTAAATCTTTATTGGTTAGCCAGGGAGCCGAATTACCATAACTCTTTTCAAATTTTCTTTGAAGACCTTTCATATGAGTTTTCATTGACTCTTCTGCTAGAATCTGCATTTTATAATCGAGGGTTGTGTAAATTTTGAGTCCTGATGTATAAATGTTGTAAGAATTTCCCTGGTCATTTTGATTTTTACACCAGCTTAAGACTCGTTTTCGAACCTCTTCCCTAAAGTACGGCGCCAATCCACTGTTATGATCGTAATCAGTATAATTTAAGGCCAACGGCAGTGACATGAGGCTGTCTTTTTCATCTGTTTTAATAAAATCATTTTCTTCCAGGGCCTTCAATACCAGATTTCTTCTTTGTAAACTTTTTTTAGGAAAAACTCTTGGATTATATGTGTAAGTGGCTTTAAGCATTCCAACAAGAACTGCTGATTCCTCAATACGGAGTTTGTTAGCTCCTTTGCCAAAGAATTTTATAGAAGCGCTTTCTATTCCAAAAGTATTGTCGCCAAAGGAAACCGTATTTAGATATTGCTCCAAAACTTCTTCCTTGCTATATATTTTTTCAAGTCTGGAAGCAATTATCATTTCTTTGATTTTATCAATAGCCAAAAAAAATGTTCCATTTCTAGTTCTTGGATAAAGATTTTTGACCAATTGTTGGCTTAAAGTACTACCACCTCCGGATGCTTCATTTTGTAATAAAATTGTTTTAATCGCAACTCGGAACAAACTTTTATAATCTACGCCAGAATGATCATAAAAACGTTCATCTTCAATTGCTATTAGAGAATTTATTAAATGTTTTGGTATGTTTTTATAAAGTATAGGCTGTCTGTCATTGAGGTAATATTTACCAATAAGAACACTGTCAGCGGTGAATATCTCCGAAGCCCTTGGATGTTGAATTTCTGCCAATGACTTCTTGTCCGGAAGTACTCCCCATACTCCAAAATAAATACTAAATACAAAAACTGCTGTTATCCCAATGAACAGGGAGGCTATTATAAGCGAATACCGTAAAAGCGGAGATTTTATCCGTTTAAAAATCACTTTGATAAAATTTAGGTGCAAGATGACATTTATTAATGAAAATAAGCCATGCCTTAACAATACATTAATGCCTATTCTTTAATTTTGAAAAAAATTAGTTATGAGGAGCATAATTTTATTACTTTTTTTAAGTGTCCATTTGGTAATGGGTAATTCAAATTTCTGGGCAAAAACAGGGCATCGGGTTGTTGGGGAACTAGCTCAGGGTCATTTGAACAGAAAAACCAAACGGGCAGTTTCAAAATTGCTGAAGGGGCAAAGTCTGGCAGCAGTTTCTAATTATGCAGATGCAATTAAGTCGGATAGGGCCTTTAAAAATTTCTCAGCCTGGCATTACGTAAATATACCATCGGGCAAGAAATATTCAGAGATAGAACCAAGCCCTAATGGTGATTTGGTAATGGGAATTCAAAGATGTATTGAAATACTAAAGAATGAGAGCAGTGCTGAAGAAGACAAAGTATTTTATTTAAAAATGCTGATTCATTTAATCGGTGATCTACATCAACCATTACATGCCGGGCGCAAAAAAGATAAAGGAGGAAATGATATTCAGCTGCAGTGGTTTGGAAAAGGAAGTAATTTGCATCGGGTTTGGGACTCACATATGATTGACGATTATGGAATGAGTTATAGTGAACTTTCAAGGGAGTTACCAACTCTTAGCAAAGAACAGATCAGAGAAATAAAAAAAGGGACCATTCTGGATTGGGTAGCGGAATCGCAGGAATTGGCTGACGAAATTTATAACTCAGTTGAGAAAGGTGAAAAGTTGAGGTATTCCTATAGCTATAAATATTGGGACATGGTGGAGAAACAATTGCAAAAAGGGGGGTTGCGTTTGGCCAGAGTGTTAAATGATATTTTTAGTTAGGCTGGAATAAATAAAAAATTAGAATACCATTTGTCTAATAAATAGGGGGTATGGCGATGGTTTATGTCTTTTCATCATTATTTTAAGTTATTTTAATAAGGTTGTATATGAGGAAATTGACATAGTATACCAAAGTGTTAAAGATAGTATGCAGCACCAAAACAAAAGGTATAAAAAAATCGACTTCTACAAGTCGATTTTTTTATTATGCGATAACCCTGAAAGTGAGATTAATCCTTTCTCCTATAGGCCTTCTTGTTTTGGCTATTTGATGATGCCAGAAATGTTGTGTTTCTCCACGCATAAGAAGAAGGCTTCCGTGTTCCAGGAGGATCTTGTGCTTTAAATGCTTTAATTTCTTATGCCTCAGATGAAAATAGCGCTCGTGCCCCAGTGAAACAGAAGCAATTACCGGATTCTTTCCCAGTTCCTTTTCATCATCTGAATGCCACCCATTGCTGTCCTTGCCATCTCTATAAAGATTTAGAAGACAACTCGTAAATTCAACATCAGTCAGGCTCGATATTTTTTCCCTGACATCAAATAAGGTTTCATTAAATGGCATAGGCTTCATAACAATACCTGAATAGGAATAAGAGCGATTATTATTTCCATATAACGCCGTTAACCTGGGCTGTGAATATATCTTACCATAAACTCTTATTTCATCCTGACGCCAGGGCACCGAAGATTTAAGCATCTCAAAATAGGCACTGGCCTTCTCACGATCGAGAAAATCGGAGAAATAAGTAATATCACTATCCCTGAGTTGCAGTTTCAACAATTTTCGCAGTTTTTTCTGTTATTGGACTACCTTTTTTAACCTGTTCCGAAATTCCGATGGACTTTGACCGGTAAATCCCTTAAATGATTTATTAAAATGTGAAAAATTATTAAAACCACTTTCATAACAAACGTCAGTAATGCTCATAGGTTGTTCAGCAAGCAATTTTGATGCGTGCACCAGGCGATATTCATTTACAAATTGAATAAAGGTCTTGTTCGTAATTTTTTTAAAGTACCTGCAAAATGATGGAACTGTCATCCCTGCTTTATCTGCAATTTCGGCAAGGGTTACCTCTTCTTTGAAATTATTTCTTACATGATTAAAAACGATATTTATTCGGTCGTTATCCTCAATATCTGTTTTAAATGAAAATCCCTCTGCATTCAATACTTTAAAATCCTTGGAATTTCCCAGCTCATTCAATACGGACAAAATGGACAATAATTGTTCAAAATCCGATTCATTTTTAAGTTTTTCCAGTTTTTCACCTACAATATTTTTGGTTTCGCCAAAGAATGCAACACCACCTCTCGCAATTTCAAACAAAGTCCGGGTTTGCTTCATCTCGGGAATATCAAAAAAAGAATTACCCAAAAAGTCTTCCTTCATTTGTATTACAATCTCACTTTTATTTCCGGTAAACTTATCCGTGAATCCACAATGAGGTAAATTACTTCCAATTAAAATTAAGTCGCCATCTGTATAGCAGGAAACATGACTTCCAATCTGCCGTTTCCCCGCTCCTCCGTTAACATAAACCAATTCTATTTCGGGATGATAGTGCCATAAATTGTCTTTGTTGTGTTTAGTAGAATCAAATTTTTGATACGTAAATGAATGCCCGAAATTCGGGGCAATGGCTTCAAAAGCCGGTTTTAACTTTTTCATTTTTTAATGATTGATAATGTAAAATTACTCAACCTTTATTTTTAAGATTGTTGCAAAATTACCTAAAATATGTGGAATATTAACCTGTATGCTTCAAACTACTCAAACTTGAGTTAAAATAGGATATAAATTTGAAAATCTTGTTGTAGTTCGGGTGAATTACTGGGTGTAAGTTTGCCCTGTAAATTATTCATTAACTCTAAAACGAAATGTTATGAAATTAAATTTGAAGTTTACCGCAATGATCGCCTTAATGTTTACTACAGTAGTTGGCATGGCAAGAGAACCTAAATTAAGCTTGATAAAAAATGGTGAATCCAAAAGCTTAGTTGTAGAATTAGACACGCAACACGACAAGACCTTTCTTAAGATAATTGATGAAGATCAGAACATCATATTTTCTGAGAAAGTTTCAGAAACCTCTTATTCTAAGAAGTTTGATCTGAATGAACTTGAAAGTGGTTCTTATTACTTTGAAGTAGAAGATGCCTTAAGGACGTTGGTCTATCCTATAAGTGTTGAGAATAAAGAGGTGAAAATTCTGAAAAGAATTGAAAACACAAAGCCTGTATTCCGCATCAAGGGAGATAGACTCTTTCTTAATTTACTTAATCTGGAGGGTAAAGATGTGCAAATCAAAGTTTTTGACAGTAATAACCGCACATTATACAAAGAGGTAATTGAGAACGAAACAGTAATAACTAAAGCCTTTAACTTCGAATCGGCCTACGAAGACCAGTACACCGTAGTAGTTAAAGAAGGTAAAAATATCTACTATGAAGATATAGTAGTTAATTAGTAGATTGTTTAGTTTGGTTTTAAAGGGGCTTTTTAGCCCCTTTTTTTATGAGTATTTTTTTAGTCCAACTCTTTTGTTTTCCGGTAGAGCCATATTTTCTAAGGCTAGTTTTACGAGTTTTTTATCTTTCTTCTTTGCATAAAGCAATTGAAAAAATTGATAGACAGTTAATAAATTATCCGAAGGTTTAATAAGTTTAAGTTCATCTTCCGGAGATACTTTGCCTTCTTCAAGTATTCTTACATACATCCCGGGGAAGCCATGATCAATAAATTCTTTCAAAATCTGCTGTGTCCCAAACCTAATGCCTAATTTAAAACAAGGCTCCCTTGGCTGAGTTATCTGCACTAATGCCGAACCAATTTTATAGATATCACCTATTCTAATTTGGGTTTCATCCATGTCACTAATGCTCAGGTTTTCTCCGAACATTCCCCAATTCCAATCCAGATTAGGATAGCGTTTTTCCCAATAAGGGTAGTGCTTAGCGGAAAAGAGATAACAAGCTTTGTAAATCCCGCCATGAACTTTTCGGTTTGCTATAGCATCATTTGCTACCGTTTCTTTTTCCAGCAATAAAGCGGAATTCGTAGGGTATTTATATATACCTGTGTGGAGTTCCTTCCCATTCCAGGTTATTGGGGTTAAATTTCCAATATTAGTAGATAATACGCGCATGTTTTGAAGATAACAAGCCTATGTATTAAATACAAATCAACACCCTTGATTTGTTTAAAGGATACCCAGATTGGGCAAAGATCATTGGTTTGTACGTAATCTAGATGATAAGAATGAAGCCTATGATCTTGGTTTTAGTTCAAATACCATAAATTTTAAATCCCCAAGACTCATATTCTCAAAATCAATAATAACCTCACCTTGCTGTTCTATGTTATAATAGTAAACATCACCTTTTTTGAACTGTCCAAATTTTATTTTTCCATCTCCCAGATGAAAAACACCAAAACCGTCTGTCATAAAAGTATAGCTGAAATCATTGGTTATTTTACGAAAAGGGAGTCTTTCCTTTGGTTTTAAAGTAATATTGTATAATCTGAATTCTTCATTTTCATATATAGGAGAATGGCCCAATGATTCGGCGAATTGTTCAGATCTCAATTCATTCAATCTGGTGACTTCCCAACTTTCAAAGTTTCCTTCCGGACTTAACTCTATTAAATTCATGAACATTTTTTTATAAATCTGTATTAAAGAATCAAAAAAAATAGGGCCAATTAATTGACCCTATAGGGAACTACCTAAATTCAACATATAGTAATACACTTTCTTAACTACTTGAACATTAGACATTCATGCACAATTGATGAATTCAGTGTGCAAAGATTGTCAAAAGACTTGTTTTACCTTTAAAATTTCATCCTGAAGCAGTATTGATTTCAGAATTATAAACTGAAAAAAGGAAGCAATTGATTTTAGAGATTAAAAATTCAACTTTAAGCGTATTTTTTTTGCGCTAGCTTTTTGAAGTTTCAATATGGTAATTCATTGGAGTGGTCCCGGTAGCCTTTTTAAATGCCGCGTAAAAAGATGCCTTACTGTGAAAGCCAACTTCACGGCTAATTCCTTCAATACTCAGATTGTTTAGAATATCGGTGCGCAGTAATTCCTGTGCTTTCTTTATCCTGAATTCATTTATATACGTATTGAAATTCTTATTGTAATGTTTATTAATTGCATTGGAGACATCTTTAGGATGTAATTCAAGGGCTGTGGAAATATCAACTACAGTCAGGTCCTGCTTTGTATAAATACCCGTATCAATCACGTAGTCATCAATCTTATTAATCAGATCTAACACTTTTTCTTTTGATACACCTTGCTTAATTGTTGCTTTAACAGGTAAGTTGGCATGTTGCACCGCAGAAAACACATTATACTGAATTATTCCGCTTATGGCAATTGAGAAGACAAGGATAAGGCTGGCACAGGAAATCAGTAATTCTAAAACCGGAGCTACTTTTATAAATAAGGTGCCAATATGTATTCCTACAAGCACAAAACAAAAAACTATAAAAAATCTTGTCCATTGTAGTTGTCTGTTTTTGACCGTTGCAAATTGATTTTTTACTTCTTCTGTGTGATTGCGAACATATTTATCAATTCGAACAACAATGTACAGGCTATAAGAAAGTCCTAAAACAAAAAATATTTCGAAAAGGTAGGTTCCACGCAGGTATTCCTTGGTTGATTCAGGTAATAAAAACAAAATAAAAAGGAAAAGAATAGAAATCACTCCGGGGTACAATATTCTGTAAGTAACTCTCTCATGGGCAAAAATGGAAATCTTTTGAACATACAGAAAGAAGAGCGGAAATAATATCCAGGAAAAACTAATCGGGAGCAAAAGAAGTCCGGGATGATTTTCAAGAATTTTAAAATCCTTTAAAATTACAGGCAAAAACTCAATGGCGAATCCAATGAGAAACAAACCGAGAAAGAAGGTAGATTTATTCTTTCTGTTAATAAAAAGAAGTATTACTCCTAAAATTAGCCCCTGAAATACTCCTAAGGCGTGTACTAAAGAAATAACATCATCATCCATTTAACTATGATTAAGAACCTTAAAGTTCAATAAACTAAGGCTTTAAACCAAATTATTCTACTGCAAATAAAAAAACCATCGCAATACTATGCGATGGCTTCATTTCCAGGATTATGGAGTTACACGTTTATTCCTCTTTGTCCAATTTTTTTGTAAGTGTAAAACCTGCAAAAAGTCCAAGACCGGCCATTAGGAAAATCGTTGCCGGATATGCAACCTCTTCATCCATGCCCATAGCATTTACAAATACAGAGGCAATAAATATGGCCAATCCAACACCTATAAGTAATAATGATAAATTAAGTATCAGTACCTTCCAGAAAGGGGCGGCGTGTCCACGCTTTCCTTTCACAAAAATACTTGCATCTGCACCTTTTTCAATTAATGCAAGTCGTTCTTTATTTCGTGTTGAAAAATACAAATAAAAAACTCCAAAGATTGCCCCGAATATGAGTGCAACTATAATTATTTCTCCTCCCATTTTATTTAGTTTTAATGGATTAAACAATTTGTTCATAGGGTATGACGAAAAAATTTGCATGATGGTTACAGGTTAATATTATTTTTTATATTTTCTGTAACCAGAATACATTTGTGAACGTCTTATATGACAAATGAGCCAGAAACCAGACGAGTACCTTATTAAAAAGGTAATAAGAGGGGAAAGTAATGCCTATGCCGAATTGGTAGACAGGTATAAGCACATGGTTTATACTCTGGCGTTAAAAATCGTAAAAAACCGTGAAGATGCTGAGGAAGTAGCCCAGGACACTTTTATTAAAGCGTATAGTTCATTGAAATATTTTAAAGGTGATTCCAAGTTTTCTACCTGGTTATATAAGATTGCCTATTATGGGAGTTTGGACTATTTAAAAAAGAATAAGAGACGGGTTGAGACAACCAAATTGGATATTTCAGAAGAATATAAGATTGCATCAATGGATGATGCTTTAGATGGGATGGAAGCAAAGGAACGAGCGGAAATTATAAAACATGCAATTCAGGAATTACCCGGTGAAGATGCTGTTTTAATTACCCTTTATTATTTTGAAATGCTGTCAATGAATGAAATATCGAAAGTTATGGGATTGGCCCCTAATACGGTTAAAGTACGTTTGTTTAGAGGGAGAAAGCGGTTGGCAAAAATATTAGAAAATAATTTGGAAAAAGAAATTATACATAGCTATGGAAGAAAATAGAGATAAACAGCTTGATGATTTTATAAAAAAAGTTGTAAATAATGCAGGACTTGAGGCACCTTCTGATGATTTTACTCAAAGTATTATGTCAAAAATAGCCGCTCAAAATGAAAAAAGTATGGTAACTCGTTATAAACCCTTGATTTCTAGAACAAGTTGGTTAGTTTTAGCCGGGATTGCTATTTTTCTATCAGTTTATATAATTTTTGGAAATTCAGACCTGAATGTCAGCTGGATACCTAGCATTACTGAGCTAGCTACCCACAACATAGGTATTATGAATACTTTGGAAAATTTACAATTACCTAATACGCTGGTTTATGGCTTAGCAGGACTTACATTCTTTATTTATGTGCAAATTGTTTTATTGAAAAAGCATTTGGAAAGCAGATATACCTTAAACTGAGCATTAAGAAAAGTATTCCATATTTAAAATGGTGTTCAATGCTACAAATAAGAGTACGCCCAATACATAAGACCAAACTGCAGCGGGATTCTAAGGATAAGAATCCAAGCGGGGATTCCTGCCGATGCTTTTTTTTCGGATAACATATAGAAGTGGACCGTAAGAAAAATGACCAACATTATTATAATACCGTAAATGGCAGGATCTTTAAGCGGAGCTATCAATATACCTATTCCTAAAAGTATTTCGGCAATTCCACTTAAAATTACCAAAAGTCGGTGAAAAGGAAGATACCTTGGCATGATACGGAGGTAGGCTTTTGGTTTTATGAAATGCATTACCCCTGCCAGGATATACATGACAGACATAAGCAGAAAATGCCAGGAATAATTCATAGACAAGTAAAGGAATAAAATTAGAATAAAAAACTTCACGGGGCACTGGGAATTATCCTAGAGATAATTTGAGTACACCCGTGAAGCATTCATTGAACATGAATTTTTTGAATTAATTATAAGCCAAAAATGACCTATTTAATCATCTCATAACTTCGGCTTATAAACTTAGTAAGCTCTTCTCCCTTAAGCAGGCCTTTTGATAGCCTGGCAAGGTCAAGAGACTGATTTATTAACCGTTCTCTTTTTTTAGCCGTCTTTGTTCCGAGAATCTCAGTTACAAGTGGATGATTTATGTTTACTATTAAATTATACATTTCGGGCATATTACCCATACCAAACATACCACCACCACCGGTTTGCTGCATTTCCTTCATGCGTCTCATAAACTCCGGTTCTGTGATAATAAAAGGAGAAGCATTACTGTCCATAGCCTCTAATTGAATGGTATAACCTTTATCTGTAGTTACACTTTCAATATTAGCCTTCAGCTTTTCCTTCTCATCATCAGATAATTTACTTATTTGAGTATCTTCTTTTTTGATCAGATTATCCAGATGATCGGCATCAACCCTGGCAAAAGATAATTTCTCATTAGAAGTCTCTAATTTTTGCATCAAATGCGATATAATCGGAGAATCAAGAAGCAATACTTCAAAGCCTTTAGCTTTGGCTGCATCAATATAACTATGTTGTGCTTCTTTATCTGAAGCATAAAGCACCACCAATTTATCGTCTTTATCTGTTTGAAGGTCTTTAATTTTTTCTTTCAACTCTTCAAATGTGAAATACGAGCCATCAACCGTAGGATATAGCGCAAATTTGTCAGCTTTTTCAAAGAATTTTTCTTCTGACAACATTCCGTATTCAATGACGATCTTAATATCATTCCATTTTTGCTCAAAATCCTCACGATTATTTTTGAATAAAGAGGTAAGCTTATCAGCCACCTTTCTTGTAATGTATGAGGAAATCTTTTTAACGGCACCATCTGCCTGCAAGTACGATCTGGAAACATTAAGGGGAATGTCCGGGGAATCAATTACCCCTCTCAGCATAGTCAAAAACTCAGGAACTATTCCTTCAACATTGTCTGTTACAAAAACCTGGTTCTGATAAAGCTGAATTCTGTCCTTCTGAATGTTCAGGTCATTAGTAAGTTTAGGGAAATAGAGTATACCTGTAAGATTAAAGGGGTAATCCACATTTAAATGAATATGGAATAGCGGTTCTTCAAATTGCATTGGATACAATTCCCTGTAAAAATTCTTATAATCCTCATCTTTTAGATTTGCCGGTATCTTAGTCCAGGCAGGGTTAGGATTATTTACGATATTATCAACCTCTTGTGTTGGAGCCGGATCTTCTTCTTTCGCATCCTCAGGCTTTGGAAGTGTCTCTGTCTTTGTTCCAAATTTAATTGGAATGGGCATGAATTTATTATACTTCCGCAACAATTCAGATATCCTGTTCTCCTCTAAAAATTCAGTTGAATCATCTGCGATACTCAAAATTATTTCTGTACCGCGCTCTTTTTTGTCAGATTTTTTCAAGCTGAATTTTGGTGATCCATCACAGCTCCAATGCACTGCGGGTTCATCCCTATAACTTTTAGTGATAATCTCCACCTTATCTGCAACCATAAAGGAAGAATAAAAGCCCAGGCCAAAATGTCCGATGATGCCCGAGTCTTTGTCTGCATCCTTGTACTTATCAAGAAATTCTTCAGCCCCGGAAAAGGCGATATCATTAATGTACTTTTTAACTTCTTCTTCATTCATTCCAATCCCCTCGTCAATGATATGAAGTTTTTTACCCTTCTTATCTATCTTCACTTCAATCATCGGATTTTCATACTCAACTTTTGCCTCACCAATTGAGCTTAGGTGTTTTAATTTAAGTGTAGCATCCGTCGCATTTGAAATTAACTCGCGTAAGAATATCTCGTGATCGCTGTAAAGGAATTTTTTAATTAATGGGAAAATGTTTTCAACTGAAACATTAATCTTACCAGTAGCCATATTTTATTGTTTTTATATTATTACTTACTCATGGCAAAAAAAGTACCACATTGTAGATAGGTGACAAACTGACACTTAACTTCTCTGAAAAACTTCACGATCGAAATTTTAACAAATTTTATGTTTAATAAATATAAATAATCATTAAACATTATGTATATTTGACCTGTGATTGCGAAAAACAATTGCTATGAAAAAGTTTTTTGATTTTGTAATCAGATTGTTTATTAATTGGTTAGGTTGTTTAAAAGTGTGTTTTCCCCTGAAAGCACACTTTTTTTATAATGATCTGGCTGGGGATAGATTTACATAATGTTTAATAAACAAGTTAATAAGATAAACATAAATATAATAGAATATGACTGCTAAAACCACTGCAAAAAAGCCCTCTAAAGAAAATATCATAGCTGCTTACATGAATTTTGTGCTGGAACAGGAAGCCGTTCCTAAATCTGTTTTCAAATTTTGTAAGGAAAACAAAATAAAAGAGGAAGAATTTTACAAGTTCTTTGGTTCTGTGACAGGAATACAAAAAGCCATTTGGGATTTGTTCTTAGAGAATACCATGAAGTTATTATCTAAAAACAAGGAATATTATGAGTTTTCTAGTCAGGATAAAATGCTGACTTTCTTTTTTACTTTTTTTGAAATGCTTAAGCTCAATCGTAGCTATGTGCTTTTCGTTTTGAATGAGGACAAAAACCCTTTGAAAAATTTAGAACAATTGAAGGGGGTACGCAGAGGAATCAAAAATTTTGCAAAAGAATTGATTGAAGAGGATAATAGTGAAAAAAGTTCCAGAATCACACAACATAACCCTGGATTATTTTCAGAAGGTGCCTGGGTTCAGTTTTTATTTATCCTTAAATTTTGGATGGAAGATACCTCAGCAGATTTTGAAAAGACAGATATAGCAATAGAAAAATCTGTCAAAACCATTTTTGATGTTTTTGATAATACACCTCTGGATAGTATCATCGATTTTGGAAAATTTTTGTTCAAAGAAAACTTTTCCTAATCATCTTAACCGAATTTTAAATGAAAACACTGGATAAAATTCCCACTGGGAAAATTGAAAGGGCAGGTAAGCTTGTAAAAACTGGTGTCAAAGTCGGTGGAAATTTTGTCAAGTATTATGGTAAAAAATTGGTAAATCCCGAGCACGATAAAGAGGAATTGAATGAAGACAATGCGTCTGATATCTACAATGGTCTTAAATCATTAAAGGGCAGCGCACTGAAAGTGGCACAAATGCTTAGCATGGAGAAGAATTTACTGCCATCAGCATATGTAGAAAAATTCTCTTTGGCTCAATTTTCAGTACCTCCTCTTTCCGCTCCTTTAGTTCGTAAAACTTTTAAAAGGTATTTAAACAAATTCCCGGAAGAAATCTTTGATTCTTTTGAACGTAACTCTATTAATGCCGCAAGTATAGGTCAGGTTCACAAAGCAACCAAAGATGGAAAGGAACTGGCAGTTAAGATACAATACCCCGGTGTAGCTGAGAGCATAAGCAGCGATTTGGCAATAGTTAAACCTATTGCTATACGGATGTTTAATCTTCAGGGAAAAGATTCTGATAAATACTTTAAAGAAGTAGAGCTTAAACTTCTTGAAGAAACCGATTATAGCCTTGAGTTTACACAAAGTGAAGAAATCACAAAAGCTTGTCGAATAATCCCAAATTTAGAATTTCCCAAATATTACAAAGAATTATCGAGTGAACGAATACTTACCATGGATTGGATGCATGGGAGGCATTTAAGTGAATTCACTAAACAGCACTTTGATTCGGAATTAGGAAATAAATTAGGTCAGGCTCTTTGGGATTTTTATATGTTCCAGTTACACGGGCTTAGAAAGGTTCACGCAGACCCTCATCCTGGAAACTTCCTGGTTAGCAAAGAGGAAACATTGGTGGCAATTGACTTTGGATGTATAAAGCAAGTCCCTGATGAATTTTATGTACCGTATTTTGAACTTGCCAAAAAAGAGAATATTGAAAATGACTCCATTTTCATGGAAAAGTTATATGAGTTAGAAATACTGTCTCCTTCAGATTCGGAAATAGAGGTTAAATTTTTTAAAGCCTTATTTAAGGAAATGCTTGGTCTTTTTACAACTCCTTTCCACGATGAATTCTTTGATTTTGGTAATGAGCAATTCTGGTCAAGAATTGCTGCCCTAGGGGAACGTTATTCCAAAGACGAACATATTCGAAAAATGAATGGAAACAGGGGCTCTAAGCATTTTCTATACATTAACAGAACTTTTTTCGGACTATTCAATCTCTTGCATGATCTTAAGGCAAATGTCGAGGTAAATTCATATCGCAAGTACTTAACTTAGTGCGGGAACTTACTTAAATCATCAATTATTTTTTAGTTATCTTAGATTTAAGGAATGATTTTTCTTGCACGATTGTTTGCAGACGTACAGGCAATTCTTTTCAGATTAACTAACACGCAAACCAAGTAATGTATAATTCAAAGATTATTGGACTGGGTTATTTTGTACCCGAGAATGTTGTAACAAATGATGATCTCTCTGAACTTATGGATACCAATGACGAATGGATCCAGGAAAGAACGGGAATAAAGGAAAGGAGACATGTTATAAAAGGTGAAGATACTACGTCCAGTATGGGTGTGAAGGCGGCCAGAATAGCCATTGAGCGGGCAGGGATAGATAAGGACGAAATAGATTTTATAGTATTTGCAACTTTAAGCCCAGATTACTACTTCCCCGGACCGGGCGTATTGGCACAACGAGATCTGGGAATAAAAACCGTAGGGGCAATAGATATAAGAAATCAATGTTCCGGCTTTGTTTATGGAATTTCTCTTGCAGATCAATATATCAAGAGCGGGATGTATAAAAACGTGCTAGTAATAGGTTCAGAATTACATTCTGGCGGCCTTGATATGACCACCAGGGGTAGGGGTGTTTCGGTAATTTTTGGAGACGGCGCCGGCGCCGTCGTTCTTACCAGGGAGGAGGATAATTCTAAAGGAATTTTGTCTACTCATTTGCATTCAGAAGGTGAGCATGCGGAAGAACTTTCCTTAATAGCTCCGGGCATGGGAAAAAGATGGGTCTTAGATATATTAAAAGACAACGATCCAGATGACGAATCTTACTTTCCTTATATGAACGGGCAGTTTGTTTTTAAAAATGCCGTAGTTCGTTTTAGTGAGGTGATTATGGAAGGGTTAAAGGCCAATAACCTTGAACCAAAGGATATTGATATGCTAATTCCCCACCAGGCTAATTTGAGAATTTCCCAGTTTATTCAGCACAAGATGAGGTTGGGAGATGACCAGGTTTACAATAATATTATGAAATATGGGAATACCACCGCGGCTTCTATTCCCATAGCCCTCACCGAAGCATGGGAGCAGGGTAAAATTAAAGAAGGAGATCTGGTAGTATTGGCTGCCTTTGGGAGCGGATTTACCTGGGGAAGTGCCATAATCAGATGGTAAACACTTAAAAAAATTTGCATGGGGAAGCGTTTTGAAAGTCTGAACTCAACACACATAGATTTTATATCTAAACAAAAACTATTTTTTGTAGCCACTGCCATTAAAGATGGATCTATTAACCTATCTCCTAAAGGAATGGATTCATTTAGAATTATAGATAACAGCAATATTCTTTGGTTAAACCTTACCGGAAGTGGGAACGAAACCGCTACCCATTTGCAATACGACAAAAGGATGACTATTATGTTTTGTGCATTTGAAGGGAAACCATTGATTTTACGTCTCTATGGCGAAGCAAGAACATTCCATAAGCGAGATGCCTTTTGGAATAAGCATATTGGACAGTTTCCTGAAATAGCGGGCAGCAGGCAACTAATTGATATGAAAATAAAGCTTGTCCAGACTTCCTGCGGGTTCGGTGTTCCTTTGATGGATTATAAAGGGGAACGAAACTTACTCAACGTATGGGCCGAAAATAAAGGTGTGGACGGACTAAACGAATATATGGGTCTGAAGAATGTTAAAAGTCTGGATGGTTTGCCCACTGGAATATTTGATGAATCCTCCTAAATTTAAAACCCCCTACTAATCAGCCGGGGATTATTTAATTGACAAATATTACAAGAGATAACCAACCAATACTCTGTATATTATATCAATTACTATTTATAAAATACCACCCCCACTTTGCTTTGTATTGCTATCTCTTCTTTTTCTTTTGGCAGCTTTGTTTTTTCCACTTCCAAACCGATACGAAATTCCTGCAAAAACCGTTTGACTCTCCCATCTGAATTCTCCTATCTGGTCATAAGGCTGATCGCCGGTTACTGAAAAGCGCATAGTATTAAAAACGTCATTGAAATTAACACTGAACGTACCTCTGCCATTCGCGAAATTGTAACGAGCACCGAGATTGACAAAATACATGGGGTCTACTTCAAATTGAATGGTTCTGTTTTGTCCTCTGTAGAATCCAAATAATTGAAAAGTAAGATTTTTGGTGGCTTTAAAACTGTTATTCATTCTGAAGTTCCAGGCTGTATTTTCCACTTCAATTTCCTCAATAATAATGTCATCTATTGTAGCGGTATTATTATCAGTTTGCAGACTCTCAGTAACTCCTCGCTGCGTTTGTGAATACAAATCAAAACTGGCATTAAAACTCCACCATTTAGTTACTTTATAATTACTTGAGATCTCAATGCCATAGGCCGAGGTGTCATCGAAGTTATCATGGGTTAATATAAGCTTGTTCAGATCTAGTCTGTCTATATAAACAGCCCTGTTAATTTCATCTTTAATACTTCTATAGAACACACCTGAAGTAATGCTGCCATTTTTCATTCGTCTGGTATAATTTAGTTCATACGAATTAGTGAACTGAGGTACAAGAGTTGGATTGCCGAAAGAAGATATCAAAGGTGTTGCCCATTCGCGGATAGGATTTACCTGCGTTAACCCCGGGCGGTCTACCCGCCTGCTGTAACTTGCTTGAAACGTATTTTTCTCTGATGGACTATAAGTAACATAACCCGAGGGATAAAGCTCAGTATATTTATCGGTGAATGCTCTCAGTTGGTTTGTATCTGCCTTAACCTCAACATCTTCGACACGCAGCCCAACCTGATATCCCCATTTGTCGTAATTCTGACCGAAATTGGCGTAAACCGCGTATATGTCCATACCATAAACAAAGTTAGTATCCGGGGTAGGAACAAGTGTTCCATCTGGTTCAAATGTTAATCCGGTAGAGGAATAATCCACATTGGTTTCAAATATTCTAACTTCAATTCCGGTCTCGAGTTTGGAAATAGAATCTAATGGATTTATATAATCCAGATTTACTATAGTCTGATCTCTTCTTGTGTCTACAAAATCCTCATAATCAGGGAATAAGGTATTTCCTGTAGATTTAAATTCGGCGTTCTCGTCATCTGTAAACCTATTATAGTCTACTTCCAACTCAATATTATGACCTTCTTTTTCAAATTCAAGTTTATAGTCAAAATTGTATTGCTCACTTAGGTTAGCGTTCTCATTATTAAAAATTTGATTCGTATTCAGAGGTGGATCATCAAAATAAGTAACTTTTGTTTCTCCGCTCGATGTTCCATCAAAATGATTTTGATTCGTAAAAAACGAAATGGTGTTCTTATCATTGAGATAAAAATCTATACCAAGTTTATATAAATGGGATTTACGATTATCCAGCCAATTGAATAATTGTTCTGAATTTTCGTCAATTCTGTATATAAATCCATTATTTACATATTTGCCTATATTGTTTCCGTAATTTCCATAAATATTGAACTTCCCATACCTGTAGTTTAGATCAATTGAGCTATTGAACTTTGCTTCCTGACCAACGGTAAGCCCCGTATTTAAACTTCCGTTAAATCCAATATTTGAATTTTTATGAAGTATTATATTTATGATTCCGCCCATTCCATCCGGAACATATTTGGCAGACGGATTAGTAATTAATTCAATAGACTTTATGGAAGTAGATGGTATCTGTCTTAATAATTGGGCAACCGGCACATTGGTTAGTTTGCCATCAACCATAACCCTTACATTTGGATTACCCCTTAAACTGAGCTGTCCGGTTTGCTGATCTATATTCACAGATGGGATATTATTCATAATATCTGAGGCTGTGGCTCCCGATGTAATAAGGTCTTTACCCACGTTTACTACCTTCCGATCTAGGCGCTGTTCAATAGTGGTTAGTTCAGCAACAACTTCCACACCTGATAGTTCTTCGGCTTCCTCTTTAAGCGAAATAACTCCTAAATCCGGATTGCGATTATCTTTAGATAATGTAATCCGCCGTATTTGCGATTTGAAGCCTATAAATTGAACCTCAACAATAAAAGAACCTTCAGGTAATTTTTTTATTTGAAATGTACCATCTTTATCTGTGATTCCACCGGTAATTGTGGTGTTATCTGAAGCTCGCTTGATCAGTATTGTTGCGTATGCCACCGGTTGATTGTGAACATTGTCAACTACCCTGCCACTAATGCTGCCGAACACAACATCTGAATCAGTTATTGCTCCTTTAACAAGTGTTACGCCACCCAATAGAAGGATAGAAAGTAGTACAATCTTGTTCATGAACTTCGTGATTTTGATTGATTGATGATACATACATGACGATAACATATAGTTAATGTTACTTTAAATAAATATTTTAACATATTTTCATGATTCAAATAATAGGCTGTCCTTTAAACTTATTTGAATGTGATTTGAATAAATTGATGTAGTATCTTTGGCTTTTTAATGGCCGGAAAATGCATTCATGTAGACTAATGTAATGAAATAACAAAACCCCGACAGATTTGCCGGGGTTTCTTTCGTTGCTGAGCCATACTAAACACTAACCATTAACTATAAAAATATAGCATCAACAACGAATTAAGTTTTTTGTTGTATTAATTAAAGACGAATTATTATTTGAAAAGTTACAGTCATTAACACACTTTAACGTAGCAAGAATTATTTTATGAAAAGAACACTTGTTTTTGGAGCTTCCTTAAACCCGAATCGCTACAGTAATTTGGCCATAAACAAATTGCGGGCAAAAAATATTGAAACCTTGGCTTTTGGTCTTAGGAATGGGTATGTGGCAGATGTGCAGATTAGTACGGAGCTTGAAAAATTTCAAAATATTCATACTATTACCTTGTACCTCAATGAAAAACGACAAAAGGAACATTATGAACAAATCATTCAACTAAAACCAGAGCGTGTGATTTTTAATCCCGGAACCGAAAACCCGGAGTTTTACGCACTGCTTCGAAATAATATAATTAAGGTGGAAGAGGCATGCACTCTGGTATTATTGGCTACAGATCAATATTAATTGATATGCTAAAGACAATTGTTTTTTTCTATTTGGCTTTTATGGTATTCACCGGAAATGCCCAGCAACAAGCAAATCAGAAATTAGTATTGTCAATAAACGAATATGTTGAAATGCTGGAGAATAAGTCGGATTGGGACTCAATAGTAGAATTTCAATTGTTAAACTATACCAGCAGCGGTGCTCATCTTAGTTCCTTTTTTGAGAAAGATGAAATCCAAAAGTTGTCGCTTAAGGCTTCCGGAGAAAATACTACTCTAGAAAAATGTTTCTATCTAAAGGATGACGAATTGATTTATTTTTCAGAAAAAAGCTATGACCTTCCTTATAATGAAGGTTCCGAAGATAAAGTACCTACCCGAATGCTTGACTATGAGACCAAATGCTATTTTGATGAAAAACGGCTTTTCCAGCAATTAGAGTTGGATGAATTAAATTCGAATAATACAGAGATCTATTTGAAAGAGATGGGAAATTCAATTCTTGAAGACCTTGAACTCTTAAAAGCCGCAATTATTGAAAAGTACTAATCAGGTCTTTTTCTTATCAGATATAATCCAATAAAAGTAAATAACCCATTAACAGGTAACAATTCATAGCCCACGGCATATCCTCCCAGGTATTCTACGGGGATATTCGCAATCCCTATTACCATTAGTACCGCGGTCACGGCTACAATCCAAACATAGTTGTCTGCCACTTTATGAGATGTAAAGATACCAAAGGCAAAGAGGCCCAATAATGGTCCGTAGGTGTAGGTAGCTACCGTTAAAAGGCCATCAATAACATTCCTGTCCAGAACATATTTGAATAGTATAACCATTAGAATCAGGAGCACGCTCATCCAGACATGGGTCTTTTTTCTTATTGTCTTTTGAGCGTTTGCCGGCTTCTTTTCAATTCCGAGAAAATCTACACAAAACGAAGTAGTCAGGGAAGTAAGAGCACTATCCGCACTGCTATAGGCAGCTGCAATCAGTCCAAGCATAAAAGTGATCGCAACGGTAATACCCAAACCACTGTTTAACGCAATTTCAGGAAAAAGAAGATCAGATTTTGGTTCCCCATCCATTAGTGGAGTTGCGATATCAAATTTAGAAGCATAAATAAAAAGCAAAGCACCCAATAGCAGAAAGACAAAATTTACCACAATAAGAATAATACTGAAAGAAACCATATTCTTCTGAGCATCTTTTAAATTCTTACAGGTTAAGTTCTTTTGCATCATATCCTGATCCAGACCGGTCATACAGATAGTAATGAACATGCCCCCCAGAAAAGACTTTATAAAGTGATTTTTCACATAAAAATCATCCGTAAACAGCACCTGACTGTACTCCTTTAATTCTTCAGAATTAAAAAACTCCGTAAAGCTCCAGCCCAATTTTGCGTTTATAAAGTAAATAGATAAGCCTACTGATAGTAGCATAAACAAAGTTTGCAGAGTGTCTGTCCAAACAATTGTTTTTATCCCGCCTCTAAAAGTATATATCCATATCAAAAGTATAGATAAAACCACGGTAACTTCAAATGGAACATTCCAGGCGTCAAATACAAACTGCTGCAGCACAATGGCTACCAGGAAAAGGCGGAAAGAGGCTCCCAATACCCTGGAGATAAAGAAAGATAAAGCTCCAATTTTGTAACTTACATTTCCAAATCGTTCCTTGAGGTACTCATAAATAGAGGTAACATTAGAGCGATAATATATGGGCATAAGAATAAAGGCAACGACAAAATATCCTACTAAATAGCCGAAAACAACCTGCATATAGCTGAATTGCGAACTTTCTACCCAACCCGGTACGGATATAAAAGTGACCCCGGATAAAGATGCGCCAATCATGCCAAAAGCAACTAAATACCAGGGCGATTGTTTTCCTGCCTTAAAAAAATCAGCATTGGAATCGTTTTTTCCGGTGAAGTAAGAGATAAGCAATAGCAAGAAGAAATAACCGCCAATAAGGAGCAGAATATGCGATGCTGTCATAAAAATAAATTACGAGCGCAAAGTACAAAAACTTAAAACATTATGTAATTTTGCTTTTATGGAATTTTCATCTAAACTCTTGGAAAATGCAGTATACCATATGTCTCAGTTACCGGGAATTGGTAAACGAACTGCTTTGCGGTTAGTACTTCACCTTTTAAACCAGCCGGAGGAACAAACATCAGATTTATCTCGTTCGCTCCAGGCGCTCAGAGAGGAAATCAGATTTTGCTCAAATTGCCATAATATCTCAGATGTTGCTCTATGTGAAATTTGTACAAATTCTAAAAGGGAGCAGGATGTGGTTTGCGTAGTGGAAGATATTCGTGATGTCATGGCTATTGAAAACACTGGTCAATATACAGGCTTATACCATGTGCTGGGAGGTAAAATATCCCCGATGGAAGGTGTTGGCCCGCAAGATTTAACCATTTCCTCCCTGATCTCAAAAGTTAATCAAAATAAGATAAATGAACTGATATTTGCCCTGAGTTCTACCATGGAGGGGGATACTACTAACTTTTATATCTACAAACAACTAAAGCCTTTTGATATAAAAATATCTACAATTGCAAGAGGTATATCGGTAGGCGATGAATTGGAATATGCAGATGAAGTTACTTTAGGAAGAAGCATTCTTAACAGAATTCCATTTGAAGGTTCCTTAAAGGCTACTTAAAGATAATTGATACAATAAATTTAAAAATAAGGACGTTTTTTTAGTATTTTTGCAAAATATTTAATCAAAAAAGCACTTTAAATAATAATATGGCAAAGTTTGAATTGAAATTGCCGCAAATGGGTGAAAGTGTTGCAGAGGCTACCTTAACAGCTTGGTTGAAGGAGGTTGGCGATACCATAGAAATGGATGAAGCGGTTTTTGAAATTGCTACTGATAAGGTAGATTCTGAAGTACCAAGCGAAGTTGAGGGTGTGTTGCTTGAAAAACTTTTTGAAATAGACGATGTTATAAAAGTAGGACAGGTCGTAGCTGTAATAGAAATGGAAGGCGGGTCAGATTCCACAGAAGGTGCGGTGGCCGAACATAAAGAAGAAATTAAGGAAGTTATTCCTGAGGAAGCCGGTGTTTTGGAAGAAAATGTGGCTAATGTCCAGGAATATGTTGCCAGCACTGCTCAAAGCACAGCTGATACTACCAGATTTTATTCTCCACTTGTTAAAAATATTGCGAGGGAAGAGGGGATAACCACCGAAGAACTCGATAAAATTGAGGGTACGGGAAAAGAAGGAAGGGTTACTAAGAACGATATATTGGCCTATGTTAAAAATGGCAAACCTGAAATCACACCGGTTGCAAAACCCACTCCAATACCGGTTAAGGAGCCTGAACCTGTAATAAAGGAAACTGCTGTTCGTACAGAACCACATCAGGTTACAAGAGTACAGTCTAATGGTGAAGATGAGCTTATTCCAATGACAAGGATGGGTAAACTCATTGCTCATCACATGATAGAGAGTATCTCAACTTCAGCTCACGTTCAAAGTTTTATTGAAGTAGATGTTACCAAGGTGGTTACATGGAGGAATAAGGTTAAAGATGAATTCCAGAAGAATGAGGGAGAAAAGTTAACCTTTACCCCAATTTTTATGGAAGCTGTTGCCAAAGCCTTAAAAAAGTATCCAATGGTCAACATTTCAGTTGAAGGGGATACGGTTATAAGGAAAAAGAATATCAACATTGGAATGGCTGCTGCATTGCCTGATGGAAATTTGATAGTACCTGTAATTAAAAATGCAGATCAGCTAAATTTAGTTGGTATGGCCAAAGTAGTTAATGACCTTGCAAACAGGGCAAGAAACAATGCGCTGAAACCGGATGAAATAAAAGACGGCACCTATACAGTCACAAATGTGGGCTCTTTTGGAAGCGTTTTCGGAACACCTATCATTAACCAACCACAGGTTGGCATATTAGCCCTGGGAGCTATTCGGAAAATGCCTGCCGTTATTGAAACTGAGGAAGGCGATTTTATTGGGATCCGAAGCAAGATGTTTCTTTCACACAGTTATGATCATCGGGTTGTAAATGGAGCATTGGGGGGCATGTTCGTTAAAACGGTTGCAGACTATCTTGAGGCCTGGGATGTGGATAGAGAGATTTAATAAGATTAAATTCAATCCGTATTTTTCTAACTTCATTAAACATTATTATAGTTGGCGCCCTTAAGCTAAAATTGTACAAAGACCCAATATTTAAGTCGGGTTTAACTTTGTTTTAAAAACTATCTTTGCTAAAAACCTCACAAATGGAACTAAAACTCAGCAAGCCCATATGTTTTTTTGATTTGGAAACTACAGGCACCAATGTCGCCAAAGACCGCATTGTTGAAATTTCTATTCTGAAAGTTTATCCTAATGGTAATAAAGAAAACAGGACCTGGCTGGTTAATCCTGAAATGACTATTCCTGATGAGGTAATTGCAGTCCATGGTATTTCTAATGAAAAAGTAGCTAATGAGCCAACTTTTAAGGACCTGGCTAAAGAAATTTTTAATATAATAAAAGACTGCGACCTGGCCGGCTTTAATTCGGATCGCTTTGATATTCCGCTTTTGGCAGAAGAAATGCTTCGTGCAGACATTGATTTTGATCTTAAAAACATGTTGTCTGTAGATGTTCAGACCATCTTTCATAAGATGGAAAAACGAACCCTGGCAGCTGCCTACAAATTCTATTGCGATAAGGATCTAACAGATGCCCATAGTGCTGAAGCAGACACTACAGCTACCTACGAAGTCCTTCTCTCTCAATTAGATCGTTATCCCGAATTGGAAAATAATGTAAAGAAACTCGCCGAGTTCTCTACTCATAGAAAGTTTGCCGATTTTGCCGGCTTTATTAGTTTTAATGAAGACGATGAGGAAATTTTTTCTTTTGGCAAGCACAAGGGCAAGAAAGTGCTGGAGGTCCTGGAAATGGAGCCTGGTTATTTTGGATGGATCCTGAATGCAGATTTTCCACTGTATACCAAAAAGGTACTTACTCAGATAAAACTAAGCCGGCTTAATAATAAATTAAGCTAAAATAATTAGGAATTAGGAGATGAAAATCATTTGTGTTGGTCGCAATTATGCAGATCATATAAAGGAATTGGATAATGAAAGGCCCAAAGACCCTGTAGTATTTATAAAGCCGGACTCTGCAGTTCTTCCAAAGGAACAGGATTTTTATATCCCTGATTTTTCGAACGAAATTCATTATGAATTAGAAGTTCTGGTAAAAATTAAAAAAGTGGGTAAGCATATCAATGAAAAGTTTGCACATACCTATTATGACGAAATTGGACTTGGTATAGATTTTACGGCCAGAGATCTGCAATCCAAACTAAAAGAAAAAGGTCTTCCCTGGGAAATCTCAAAAGGTTTTGATGGTTCGGCTGTAATTGGAAAATGGATTGATAAAAATAAATTTGAAAATCTGAATGATCTAAATTTTACACTTTCCAAAAATGGGGAAATCGTTCAAAACGGGAATACAGGTTTAATGCTATGGAGTATAGATTCGCTGATTTCTTACGTATCTAAATACTTTATGCTCAAAAAAGGAGACATTATTTTTACCGGAACTCCCGCAGGGGTTGGTAAAATAAGCGTAAATGATTACCTTTCGGCTGCGCTTGAAGGTGAAGAATTACTCAAAGTAAAAATTAAATAAATGATCTACAGTTTGGATAAAATTAATGAGATGGCTGAAGGGGATGAGGATTTCATCAAATCTGTTGTTTCTGTATTCCTTGAGGAAGTGCCTCAGGATATTAAAGATCTAGAGATCGCCATTGAAAATGGTGATTATGAGAACGTTTATAAACTAGCACATAAAATAAAACCCAATGTGGATTTATTGGGAATGGAGCAAAGCAGGGCTGTTGCTCTCGATATTGAAACATTAGGTAAAAGTTCGGAAAATAAAGAAGAAATTGAGAAAAAGTTTCCACTACTAAAAAAAGACATACATCAGGTAATTTCTGAACTAAAAAAGGACTTCGATTTCTGATGCTGGCAGAAATTATAACTATTGGCGATGAAATACTTATAGGACAAATAGTAGATACCAATTCTGCTTTTATCGCTACCGAATTAAATAAGATTGGCGTTTCTGTATTCCAGATTACTTCTGTTCAGGACGATAGATCTCATATTCTCAAAGCTTTTTCAGACGCGGAAAAAAGGGCAGAAATAATTATCATTACGGGTGGTTTAGGGCCCACCAAAGACGATATAACAAAACGTACACTCTGTGAATATTTGAATGATAAACTGGTAGAAGACAAAAAGGTATTAGCTCACATAGAGGAGTTATTTAAAAAGTATATCGCTACCCCGATATCCGATGTCAACAGGCACCAGGCTTTGGTGCCTTCCAAAGCTCAGGTCTTGCACAATGAATACGGTACAGCACCGGGAATGTGGATGTCTAATGAGAAAGCCACTTTTATTTCACTTCCGGGAGTACCTTTTGAGATGAAAAATCTCATAAACAATGCAGTTATCCCAAAAATTGCTGCTACTTTTCATCGTCCGCACATTTATCATAAGACGATCATGACCTATGGCCTGGGAGAAAGTGCGATAGCAGCTATAATTGAGGATTGGGAGGAAAATTTACCATCCTTTGTAAAGCTGGCATACCTCCCTAATTTAGGTAAAGTACGATTGCGATTAACCGCCAAGGGGCCAGACAAGAATCTTATAGAGGAGGCGGTTAAAACTGAAGCAGCAAAATTATATTCCATAATCGGGGATATCATTTATGGTGAAGAAGAGGATGGATCTATAGAATCGGGAGTTGCAAAATTGCTCACTGCAAAGAAAATGACCCTGGCTACCGCTGAAAGTTTTACGGGGGGTAAAATAGCAGAGCAGCTTACTGCCATTCCGGGTGCTTCGGCATATTTTTTGGGCAGTGTTGTAGGCTATGCCACTCAGGTTAAAATAGATGTTCTTAAAGTGCCTGAGGAACTGATAGAAAAGAATTCGGTAGTAAGCGCGGAAGTTGCAAAGGCAATGGCTATAAATATCAGGGAATTGTTGCAGTCAGACTTTTCCGTAGCAACAACAGGCAATGCAGGCCCTTTAAAAGGCGATTCGGACGCTCCTATAGGTACTGTTTATATTGCAATTGCTACCCCCAATGATGTAATCGTTGAAAAATTTACCATGGGAAATCACCGAACAAGAATAGTCCAAAAAGCAGTGCACAAGGCTTTCCAGATGCTGCAAAAAGAAATTTTAAATTTCTAGAAGAGAATTTTGTAAGAGAATTTTGTCCATCACACAAAAATGAATTAAATTTGCACCCTGTTTAAAATCAAGTAAAAAGTAGCGTAATGTCAAAAGTTTGTGAACTTACCGGGAAGAGAGCGATGTTTGGAAATAATGTATCCTTCTCTATCAATAAAACGAGGAGAAGATTTGATGTAAATCTTTCCAAAAAACGTTTCTATATTCCGGAAGAAGATAGATGGATCACTTTAAAGGTTTCTACTAGGGCTCTTAAATCCATAAACAAAAAAGGCATCTCTGCTGTTTTAAAAGAGGCTAGAGCAAAAGGATTGATTAAATAATCCTTTATTATACAGAATACAATGGCAAAAAAAGGAAACAGAGTTCAGGTAATATTAGAGTGCACGGAGCATAAAAATTCAGGTATGCCCGGTACATCCCGATATATTACAACCAAGAACAAGAAGAATAGCCCGGATAGGTTGGAGATTAAAAAATTCAATCCTATTCTAAAGAAAATGACTGTTCATAAAGAGATAAAATAAGAAAGCATGGCAAAGAAGACGGTAGCGAGTTTACAATCAAGTTCTAAAAGACTTACCAAAGCTATAAAAATGGTAAAATCACCTAAAACAGGTGCCTATACTTTTGTAGAATCTGTTATGCCACCAGAAATGGTGAACGAATGGTTGACTAAGAAGTAACAAACTAACTAAAATTTATGTTCCGAGCCGCTTTCTATTGAGAGCGGCTTTTTTAATTTCATATATTTGCTCAACGACTTTTAATGGTGCTATGAGCTTATTTAAAAAAATATTTTCCTCACAGAAAAAAGAAACACTGGATAAAGGTTTGGAGAAAACCAAAACCAGTTTTTTATCCAAACTTAGCAAGGCTGTGGCCGGCAAGTCTAAGGTAGATGATGATGTTTTGGATAACCTGGAGGAAGTTTTAGTTACCTCCGACGTAGGAGTAGCTACCACCCTCAAGATTATTGAACGAATAGAAGAAAGGGTTTCCAGAGATAAATACATGGGTACCGATGAGCTGAACGAAATTCTCCGCGAAGAAATCGCAGGCCTTTTATCAGAAACTCATTTGGGCGAAGAGGAAGAATTTAGGATACCCGACAGTAAAGGTCCATATGTTATTATGGTGGTTGGTGTAAACGGGGTAGGTAAAACAACTACAATTGGAAAACTGGCCTATCAGTTTAAAAAGCAGGGCTTGCAGGTTGTAATAGGAGCTGCAGATACCTTTAGAGCGGCAGCTATAGATCAGCTTCAGGTTTGGGCGGATCGTGTGGATGTGCCTTTAGTAAAACAAAAAATGGGCAGTGACCCTGCCTCAGTAGCCTTTGACACATTAAGTTCTGCTGTTACCCAGGGCGCAGACGTGGTTTTAATTGATACTGCGGGCAGATTGCATAATAAGGTAAACTTAATGAATGAGCTTGGTAAGGTTAAGCGAGTTATGCAAAAAGTTATCGATGAAGCCCCACATGAAGTACTTTTGGTACTTGACGGATCTACCGGGCAAAACGCATTTGAACAGGCCAAGGAATTTACCAGGGCTACAGAGGTAACGTCATTAGCGGTCACAAAATTAGATGGTACAGCCAAAGGGGGCGTAGTAATAGGTATTTCAGATCAGTTTCAGATTCCGGTTAAATATATAGGTGTTGGTGAAGGAATTGAGGATCTTCAGGTATTCAATAAATTTGAATTTGTGGATTCATTCTTTAACATCACTAATTGAAAGCCCTAAACTTCATACTTATTATTTTATGCTCAGCAGTTCTTACTGCACAAATTGAGATCCCTAAGGCCAGCCCATTTTCAAAGGTTGAGCAGGATGTTGGTCTTACGAAAATAACAGTGACTTATTCCAGGCCCGGAGCTAAAGGCAGAAAAATATTTGGTGACCTTGTGCCTTATGGACGCATTTGGCGGGTTGGCGCAAATGAGTCTACTAAATTTACTGTAGACTCCGATATATCTGTTATGGATAATAATTTGCCCCGGGGAACATATGCGCTATATGCCTTCCCATATGAAGATTATTGGGAGGTAGTTTTTCATAAAAATACTGAACATTGGGGTGATGGAAGAAAAGCATACGACCCTGCCGACGATGCCTTCAGGATCCGGATCAATCCTGTGAATAATTCTGATTATCAGGAAAACTTCCTTATTACTTTTGATGAAATTGATCACAATTCATGCAATATGTTGTGGATTTGGGAAAATACTATTATATCAATTCCAATCGCAGTAGATACAGATAGTAAAATGATGGAGGAGATTGCAACAGGAATAAAGGAAAACCCCACTGCGCAAACCTATTATGAGGCCGCGCGCTATCTGCAGGAGCAAGGGAAATTATACACGCAAGCCCTTCTTTATTTAAATAAGGCTATTGAAATTGGAGGGGATACTTATTATTTTTATAGGGTTAAGTCTATGGTTGAAGCTGCCTTGGAAGATTATGGTAGTGCCATTAATTCTGCACAAAAATCGTTGGAATTAGCCCAAAAAGAAGATAAAGATGAATTTGTTCGCATGAATGAGCAAAATATCTCTCTTTGGAGGGAGAAACAAGTAAAATCAAAACAATGAAAAAGAAAATTTTCTTACTTGCCTTTTTGGCAATTATTTCCTGCAAGGAAACCAAAGAAAAAGATTATTCCTCTGTTGTACTTTGGAAGGCCTACAATGACTCCTCTGAAGTAGCTGCAAATCAAGAGCACGAGAAATCACGGATGCAATACAAACTCATACAGTCCAGGGTATCCGACAAGAATGAGATATTCCGGCCGCTGTATCACGAAGTTGTAGAAATGTCCGAGGCTGAATATGAACAATTAAAACCCTTGATACTGGAACAGGATATTCCAACCATTCAAAGGCACATTAAAGACGGGAAATTAAATTACGAAAAATTGGTTCGTTTTTTTCTCTATAGAATTTATCTATTTGAACTCGATGGCAAAACTACTTTACATACCATAATAGCGCTAAATGAGAATGTGGTGGATGAAGCCAGGGAGCTCGATAAGTTAATGTCAGATGAACGTCATCCAATTTTTGGTATGCCTATTCTTCTTAAAGACAATATTGGTACGGAAGGTATGAATACCACTGCCGGGGCAATTGCTCTTAAAGAGAATGATACTAATGATGCTTTTATTGTTGAGCAATTGAAGAAAAACAAAGCTTTGATATTGGGTAAAGTCAATCTTAGTGAATGGGCGTATTATATGTGTAATGGCTGTCCTTTGGGATATAGCGCTATTGGCGGACAAACACTAAACCCTTATGGCAGGCGAGTTTTTGAAACAGGTGGCTCTAGCGCAGGGAGCGGAACCGCAGTAGCTGCGAACTACGCAGTGGCAGCCGTAGGAACAGAGACTTCGGGATCTATTCTTTCGCCATCGAGTCAGAATTCCGTGGTTGGATTAAAACCAACCATTGGACTTTTAAGCAGGACAGGCATTGTGCCAATTTCCAGTACGCTAGATACTCCCGGACCAATGACTAAAAATGTTGTGGATAATGCAATATTATTATCTGCAATGACCGGCAGGGATGCAGCTGATAAAAAGTCTGTTAGTACCAC
>NZ_CAMYIP010000077.1 GCF_947258525.1 uncultured Eudoraea sp. | reverse complement strand
TTATTTATATTGAAACCCCATCAAATCCTTTATTGACGATCACTGATCTTACTGCTATCGCAGGCATCGCGAAAAAGCACAACCTGGTCTCTATGATCGACAATACTTTTGCCAGTCCGGTAAATCAAAACCCTATTGATTTTGGAATTGATGTGGTTATCCACAGTGCCACAAAGTACATGGGCGGACATTCAGATATTTGTGCCGGTGCTGTTGCTTCATCCAAGGTAAACATGGAGCATATATTCCAGTTGGCAATAAATCTTGGGGGAAGTCTCAGCGATTATACGGTTTGGTTGTTGGAGCGAAGTATAAAGACCATGGGTATCCGGGTTAAATGTCAAAATGAGAATGCCATGAGGCTTGCGGAATATTTGAACGCAAATGAAAATATTAAACAAGTTAATTATCCCGGCCTGACTTCCCATCCCGATCACGTTTTGGCCAAATCGCAAATGCAAGGATTTGGTGGGATGCTTTCCTTTGAACTTAAGGATTCAATAGATGCTACAAAATTTCGAAAGGCACTTAAACTTATTAAATCTTCCATGAGCCTTGCAGGGGTTGAAAGCACGGTTTTATCACCAACTCAGACTTCACATGCTCTGCTGTCTGAAGAAGATCGGATGAAGCAGGGAATTGCAGATGGATTAATACGCTTTTCCATAGGTATAGAAGAACCTGAAGATCTCATACAAGATATTGAACAGGCTTTGGAACAGTTAAAAGCCAAACAACCTGCATTAAATAGTCAATAAATACCATATAAATACCAAATGAAGTTAGATATTTTAGTTTTTGGAGCTCATCCTGATGACGCTGAATTAGGAGCAGGGGCAACTATTGCCAAAGCCACTGCGAACGGCAAAAAAGTGGGGATTATTGATTTGACCAGGGGCGAATTAGGTACCCGGGGAACTCCGGAAATAAGGGATAAGGAAGCTGAAAAAGCAGCAAAAATATTAGGGATATCCGTAAGGGAAAACCTGGAATTTGCCGATGGGTTTTTTACAAATGATAAAGACCATCAGCAGGCTGTTATTGAGTTAGTCCGAAAATATCAACCAGATATAGTTCTGTGCAATGCAATAGAAGACAGGCATATTGATCATGCAAAAGGTAGTAAATTGGTTAGTGATGCTTGTTTTTTAAGCGGGTTGCTAAAAGTAGACTCCAAGTTACCCGGTGATGATCAATGGCAGTTACCCTGGAGACCAAAACAAGTTTATCACTACATTCAATGGAAAAACCTGGAACCCGATTTTGTTGTTGATGTAACCGGACATTTAGATAAAAAAATGGAAGCTATATCTGCTTATGCTTCACAATTTTATGACCCGGACAGCAAAGAACCCGATACGCCAATAAGCAGTAAGAATTTTACAGATAGTATTGCCTACAGGGCAAGGGATTTAGGACGTTTGGTTGGGGTTGAATACGCTGAAGGTTTTACAGCGGAACGGCATATTGGGGTTAAAAATCTCTGGGATATTTTTTAAACCGCCTGGCCATAACTTTTCTCCCTTTTGGGAAGTGTGAAATAGAAACAACTCCCTTTACGCAGGGTACTTTCCACCCAAATACTACCCCCGTTCTTCTCAACCATTTCTTTACAGAGTGATAGTCCAAGACCTGTACCTTTTTCGTTATTGGTACCATAGGTAGTTATATTGGAATTCTTTTCAAACAAATTCTTAACGGTAATTTTGTCCATTCCAACACCTGTATCCCTTATAGAAACCTCCCATAATTTATCACTTTCACGAGCCGATATTGTTATCATCCCGTTTTGCGGAGTAAACTTAAGCGCATTGCTAATAAGATTCCTGACAACAATATCAATTTGATTGCTATCAGACCATGTTAGTGTATTCTCAGCAAGCTCGCTAACAATTTTTATAGATTTCTTTTTGGCAATTTCAGATAGTAATTTAATATTTTCCGAAACCAGCGATTCCAAAGCCATTATCGAAGGCTTGGTTACTGCACCATTCATCTGTGTATGACCCCAGCTAAGAAGATTATTTAAGGTAAACGAGATATGATCAACATCCTCCCTTAATTTAGGAACAAATTCTATAAATTCCTCAGTCTCCATATCACCGTCAGAATAAAGCCTCAATAGTTCTTGCAACGCGCCTACCGGACCTCGAAGGTCATGTCCTATAATAGAGAATAGTTTAGTTTTTGTTTCATTACTGGCCTCCAATTCGGTTTCTCGTTTTTCCAGCGCTTCTTTTTTAAGTTCTAGCTCTTTATTAAGTCGTTTCTGTATTTTCTCTGCCCGATATACCAAAATTGTAATTATCATAAAAACAATTAATATGGCCATGGCCGCCGTTATATATCGCTGTTGCTTTGCCAATGCTTTGTCATTTTCTTCTATGAGCAACTGTTTTTGCTGATCATATTCCGACTTTGTTTTAAGCATGGTTAAACTCTTCTTATTTTCATTTCTGGATAAGGTATCAGAAAGTTTTTGGTAGAGTTCGTGAAAATTTAAAGCCTTGGCGTAATTTCTTTTGTTTTTATTTATGCTATAGAGCACATATGCACATTTTTGAGTTCCTTCCATGAACCCAATTCTGTCTGATATCTCGTAGGCTTTTAGCGCAAAATTTTCTGAAATACTATCCTTGCCTTGTCCCAAATAAGCTTCAGCCATTCCGTTAAAAAGGTCAATTTTACCTCGGTCGTCATCCAGATCTTTATGTAGTAATTCGCTCTGGTTATACCAATAAAGGGCCCATTTGTACTTATTTTCTTTTAAATATATCTTGCCTTTTATTTCATAGGTAAATGCCAACCAATCTAAAATTTTATGTTTTTCAAAAATGGCAAGACTTTTATTAATATTAAACATGGCGTAATCCAGTTTACCCATATCTGCATAGGTTGAAGCTAAATTTCCCAAGGTTTCTGCTATGATTACCTCATCGCCCAGTTCTCCGTTAATTTTCTTTACTTTTTTATAGAAATCCAGTGATTGGTCAAAATCTTTTTGAGAGGCATATAAGTTGG
>NZ_CAMYIP010000076.1 GCF_947258525.1 uncultured Eudoraea sp. | reverse complement strand
ACCTAACCAAAATTGGGCACTATTCCCAAAATACTTGCTGAGACGCAAAGCCGTATCTGCCGTGATACTCCGCCTACCGTGAATAATGGCTGAAGTACGCGTTTGTGGTATATTCAGGTCTTTTGAGAGCCGGTAAGCAGAAATACCCAGGGGCTCCAAAAATTCATGGAGCAAGACTTCTCCGGGATGTATGTTTTTTAACCGTTTCATATGCAGCATTTTTAATGATAGTCTATTATTTGTACTTCGGAGGCGTTGCCCTTATGCCATTTAAAGATTATACGCCATTGTCTATTAATACGGATGCTGTAAAACCCTTTGTACTTGCCTCTCAATTTCTCGAGGCGGTTAGAAGGAGGTATTCTAAGATCATTTAAATCCTGAGCATTATGTAGCATCCTTAATTTCCGCCTGCCAAGCTGTTGAATGGTGCCGGGTAGATTTGTTACGCGATAACCCTGCCAGATCCGCTCCGTATCTTTAGTACCGAATGACGTAAGCATACGTATTACGTTACTAACGTTAAAGATAAGTAATTTATTAGAAAAAGCATATTATTTATTAATCAAATTAACTACCCAAAATGCAGGTCTGTTCGTTCTTCTTTATTCTGTACGTAGATGGAGATAGACACTTCCAGGTCAAAATACTCTGTGTAGTAATAGGTTTTTCTACTGCGGTTATAGCAGACTTTCGCGTTGTAGTCTTTTAATTGTTCTACCATCAGGTAGACGAGTCGCTCGCTAATGCGCAGCCTGCGCGCCAGTTCTTTGGGAGAGCCGGTGGTTTCGTCCTGGATAAGTTTGTGGAAGCGGTGGAGGCGTTGTAGATTTTTTATGGTTTTCATAGTTTAAAATTTAAAGATGTTAGCTTGTGCTTTATAGCATTAATTCTGCACTTATCTTCTAAACTATTTTGTATAACACAATAAATCAAATGTTTAAACCTAGAATTCATGAATATCGACCCGGTATTCATGAAAATCGATATCGGCTTGTTGCTACCTTACCGAATGGATTAATTAATATCTTATATTTAAATTAATTCATTCCCTGAGTTTAAAATTGACATTCATTTTTATCATTTTCAAATATGAAATATCAATTATTATTGAAGTAACCAATTATTCATTGCAGAAAGTTTTGATGTCACTAAATTTCCATTATATCAACTATAGGAATTTAATTTGTTTTTGCAACTTGTTGATTTATACTGTTTTGCTAAAGGCAAGTTATAGTGAAAAAATATGTGATTCTCTTTTATTACAGCAATATGATTTTCTAGAAGAGAAAATATTCGATTCTCCTAATGACCTAGTTAAGTCACTTTATTTTGGAAGACTTTATTTGAAAAAGGCAAAGAAAGAAGAGAATATAAACAAAATTACTGATGGATATTACTTTCTTTCATTGATAGCCAAAGATAATGATGCTCGAAAATATTTAGATAGTCTTTCAAGATTTAGCATTAAGCATTCTCTGGATAAGAAACTAGCCTTAGCTCAACAAGCAATTGGTAAACTACTCTATGAAATGGGTGATATCCAAGGTGCTTTAGATCATTATCTAATGGCCATTAAAGTTATGGATAAGTCTGAGCAAGCAGTTTTGTACCATATACTAACTCATAATATTGGCTTAATAAGAGGTTTAATAGGTCAAAATGCAGAGGCTCTACAAGTTTATCAAGAATATTTGCAACACCTACAAAAAGATGGCATAAATGGAAATGAAATAAATAATTATTTAGTAAATCTTTTCTCATTATCACATTCATTTACTGAAATTGGATTATTAGACTCGGCAACGTACTATAATAAACTAGGAATAGCTGAGTCCAAAAAGTATAATAGGCCTAGACATTACGCCAAATTTGTGCTAGGAGAAGGTTACAATTTGTTCTTCAAGGAGGACTTAGTAAGTTCATTGGACAGCCTTAAAAAGTCGGTGCCTTTAATGTTATTGCATAATGACAAAATGAATGCCGCAATTGGC
This sequence comes from uncultured Eudoraea sp., assembly GCF_947258525.1. GTDB lineage: Bacteria > Bacteroidota > Bacteroidia > Flavobacteriales > Flavobacteriaceae > Eudoraea. The sequence continues at coordinate 2,321 of NZ_CAMYIP010000076.1, read as the reverse complement.
TTTTTATATTTAGGGAAAATTCAATTAATTAATAGCCCATACCAACCTCCAAGTTCACTATTTAAGGCCGATTCAATAATTGCTACTGAAAGTAGGTATTATCCTGAACTAGTTGAAATTTATGAACTGTTGAATGATTATTATAAGAAAATAGGGGATTCTGAATTGCAATTACGTTATTTAGAAAAATTAATTAATTACGACGAGAACCTTCAAAAAAAGTACACTACTCTATATAAGACAATAACTAGAGAATATGATCAACCTAGGTTATTGGCAGAAAAAGAACTTATCATTAATAGGCTTGAGAATAAAAACGCCAATAAAATAAAAGGAATAATAACTTTGTTGGGCGCGGTACTTCTTTTGTCCTCCTTAGCTATTTCATACTATAGGAAAAGACTAACGTATAAAAAACGTTTTGAACAATTGGTCAGAGGGGGAGTTTCTACAAAGCCTATAAATTCTAAACCTAAAGGAATATCAAATATTCAAAAAAAAGTCGTTTCCGACATCTTAATGAAAATTAGTACATTTGAAGAAAAAGAACAGTTTCTGGATAGTAATTTAAGCCTAGCAAGAATGGCTAGCAAGTTGGAAACCAATAGTAATTACTTGTCGCGAATTATTAATCATTATAAGGAAAAAAACTTCAACAACTATATTAATGATCTTAGGATTATATATGCTACTGAAGAACTAAAAAGAAATCATATATTAAGGAAATACACAATAAAAGCAATTGCTTTAGAAGTAGGATTTAAAAATGCTGAATCATTTACTAATGCATTTTATAAGCGAGTTGGTATTTATCCATCATATTATATAAAAGAGTTAATTAAATCTTATAAATAAACTGATAATATGTATAAATATTTATAGGTAGATGACATTAATCAGCTCATACCAGATATGTATTTAGAGGCTAATATTTTGTATTATATTAATTCTAATATTAAAGCTCTTTGCCTTAAAAATATCGCAATCAAATCTTTCCATATTACGCAGAATTATTATTATTCCTTAAATTCTTTAAGCACTGCTTGATTTGGTAGTTCATCATAGCCCATATTAAAAAAGGTAAATCCAAAAATATCTGCATACTGTTCTATACGCTTATTAACTGGTGTCCCAGCACCGTGACCGGCTTTTGTTTCAATGCGGATCAATACAGGTGATTCTCCTGCCTGAGACTTTTGTAAATTGGCTGCATATTTAAAACTATGTGCGGGAACTACGCGATCATCATGGTCACCCGTAGTGATCAAAGTGGCCGGATATGAAGTACCTTCATTAACATTGTGAATAGGGGAGTACCCTAATAAATATTCAAACATTTCCTGGCTTTCTTCTGAAGTTCCATAATCATATGCCCATCCGGCCCCTGCCGTGAACTTGTGATAGCGTAGCATATCTAACACACCCACAGCCGGGAGGGCCACTTTCATTAAATCCGGACGCTGTGTCATGGTAGCTCCAACCAATAAACCGCCATTAGAGCCACCTTTAATTGCCAAAAACTCTGAGGACGTGTAATTGTTTTCGATTAGGTATTCAGCAGCAGCTATAAAGTCGTCAAAAACATTTTGTTTCTTGGTCTTAATACCTGATTCATGCCACTTCTTCCCATATTCCCCACCCCCTCTGAGATTGGGGACAGCATATATTCCTCCTTGTTCCATCCAAACTGCATTTGTTATGCTAAAGGAAGGGTTTAGGCTAATATTAAAACCCCCATATCCATAAAGAATCGTGGGATTCTTACCATTATATGCAACTCCTTTTTTATGCGTTATGATCATTGGTATTTTAGTACCATCCTTAGAATTATAAAATACCTGGTGAGACTCATAATCATTTGGATTATAGTCTATATCCGGACTCCAATACTTTTCATAGGTTCCTTCATCTATGGAGTATTTGTAAATGGATCCCGGTAAACTATAATTGGTAAATGTGAAATATGCTTCTTTAATCTCTTTCTTGCCTCCAAACCCACCTACATTTCCGATGCCGGGTAATTTCACTTCACGTACTAGCTTACCGTCATAGTCATATTGGTAGACTTTGGAAAGGGCATCTATCATATATTCGGCAAAATAATATCCGCCAGCAGAACGTAGCGACAATACATTCTCCTTTTCCGGAATGACATCTTCCCAATTATCGACCGTAGGATTTGAAGCATCTGTTTTGACCAATTTTTGATTGGGCGCCCCGTGGTTAGTCACCAAAAATAATGTCGTCCCTTGATTGTCAATAACCCAAGTATCAGAATCTTCGCGTTCTTGGATGGGTTTAAAAGGACCTTCATCTTTTAA
>NZ_CAMYIP010000075.1 GCF_947258525.1 uncultured Eudoraea sp. | reverse complement strand
CTGTCATTTGCATAATAACCCCTACGGATCCCGACATACTATTGATTAATTGGCCAATGCATAAAATGACTAAAATATTGGCCCCTGCAATAAATTCCGCTCCAAAAATACTTAAAATCCATTCGCGAAATATAAGAATTACCGATACGATGACCAGCGTAGAAAAAAAGTTTAATCGGGTTGTAAATTGAATTAACTTATGAAATTGTTCTTGATTTCCATCATTATGGCTACTAGCCAATTTAGGTGCTAGAATTGAATTAATTGCCTGAAGAGTAAAGCTGGTTAAAGTAGCTAATTTAAGGGCAACATTGTAAATTCCAATATTATCGACAGATTCATAAATTCCCAATACAAACGTGTCTAACCAGCCTAATAGAACTAGTATGGTTGAAGACAGCATCATTGGTAATGCTTCCCTGAGAAATGTCCATGTATTTTGAACCGTGTTTAAAGAAATTTTCTGAAAGCTCTTCGCGGACAGATAAAAAGACAGAACAAACAAAGTGCTTATACCAAAAAAATGGGCTTTAATTGCATTAATCGGAGAGTCTGCAATTGCCCACAAAATCAGGAAAAAAAGAACTGTAAAAGTAAATCTGCCGGGATTGTTTAGAAAAGCAAACCACTTATTCTTTTTTCTTGCCCTTAATAATCCTGCACATACCAAAGTGCCTGACCACATAGGTATTGCTAATACAGCCCAAACAAAATAGGGTTCTAACTGAGGTTTTTTAAATATATCATAAATGATATAATCCCTGAGTAAAAAAATAATAAGTGCTATTATAGAAGACCCTATGAAAGATTTCAATAATACTCTATAAAATAATCCCGTGTCATTCAGGTTAGCTTGCGTAGAATAATATCTTACCAAATTTATATCAAGGCCTAACCTCCCCATAATTCCAGCAAACAGGAATAATGAAAAGCAAAGTGATATTAAACCTAATGTTCCAGCTCCGTAATATTTAGCCACTAAAAAAGTAAACAGGTAACCCATAAAAAGGCCTATGACTCGTATGGACAAAAAAGAAAATCCTTTTAAAAGGATTTCTTTACTATCAACATCACTAAAAATTTCTTTTACTCTATTAGTCAAAACATCATTTACTATTTAGTTCATAATACCGCAAAAATCAAGAATAATTTTTCTGTGGCAGGTTTTTACTCCTTAAAATCCTTATGAGCAATTAGATAAGTTACTATTTTCAGCTCTTTTAGAAGCCTCCATCTCTTTTCTAAATTTATTTAGTCTATCTTTTTATATTTAACTGGATTTTAGGATACTATTTCGTGGTCTTGCCGCAAAAGTACGATAATTCTTAGCCCTTTCTACCTTAATTTTCCCGTCCAGGTTGGTTTCTTTCAATATTTCTTTTGCAAAATCATACCAGGTAATAGCTTGCCAGTCTGTAAAATGATAAATGCCATATTTCGTTTTAGGAGAAGTAATTAATCTTAAAATATATTTTGCCAGATTATTTGCATTTGTGGGGCATCCTGTTTGTTCATCCGTAATGTAAAGTACACTCTCTGTTTTACCTTTGTTTACAATAGTCTTATAGAAATTGTTGCCGTATTCAGAATACAGCCATGATGTTCTGATGATGTAATATTTATCCAATATTTCCTGAATATACTGTTCTCCTAAAAGCTTTGACCTGCCATATTCATTTATAGGGTTTGGAATATCATCAGCGATGTAAGGGGATTTCTTTTCCCCATCAAATACGTAATCGGTCGAAACATGAATAAGAACCACATCATGGTTCTTGCATGCAGTAGCAATATTTTTAACCCCATCTGCATTTACGGCAAATGCCCTTTCTGGTGTTTTTTCTGCTTGTTCCACATTTGTATAGGCGGCACAGTTAATGCAATAATCGAAATGCCCAGATTCAAAGGCCGCATTTATGCTACTTTTCTTGGTTATGTCCAAAGCTTTAGAATCCATGAAATTAAAATTCAAAGCATCATAAGTTCCAGCAATTTTCTTTAAACATTTGCCTAACTGTCCGTTTGCTCCCGTCACCAAAATATTCATGGCATTTTGGCATTTTTTAATGTTGGGAGCTTCAAATCTTTTAAAGAAATAATCAATTTATTATCAGGAAGTAACCAATCAATATTTAATTGTTTATCATTATAAATAATTCCTCCTTCTGCTTCTTTATTGTAGTAATTGTCACATTTATAAAAAATTTCTGCAGTATTACTCAAAACTACAAAACCATGAGCAAGTCCCCTAGGTATAAAAAGCTGCTTTTTATCTATATCAGTCAATTCTAAGGATAAATGTTGACCAAAAGTGGGGGAATTTTTTCGTAGGTCTACAACAATATCCAAAATACTTCCTTTAAGTACCCTTATTAATTTTGCCTGAGCATATTCCCCGGTTTGATAATGTAACCCCCTGATTACCCCGTAAGTTGAATAAGATTGATTATCCTGAACGAAAGTTATTTTCTTGCCAATAGTTTGTTCAAAAGACTTTTTGTTAAAACTTTCAAAAAAATAACCCCTCTCGTCATTAAATAATTTAGGCGTTAAAACAAAACATCCCCTTAACTTAGTCTCCGATGCATTCATTGATGTTTATTTATAATTCCTAACAAGTTTATCCCATAGCCACTTTTCATCATTGGTTGTGCTAAATATTTGAATTGTTCCTTATCTATATAACTCATATCATAGGCCGCATACATAAGTGTAGATAGCGGATTGTATATCATGGGCTTATCATAGATAGGCATTAATTGCTTGCTTACTGATAATGTTAATGGATGCAGACGTGTTCCAGACCCTCCGGCCAGTACTATCCCTTTCATTTATAAAACTATTTATTTGTACTTCACTATTTATACATCTTATCATAATACTCCTGATAATCGCCGGAGGTAACATGATCTAACCATTCCTGATTCTCAAGATACCAGTCAATAGTTAATTCAAGGCCTTGCTCAAAGGTTACGGAGGGTTTCCAGCCCAGTTCCTTATTAATTTTACTGGCGTCTATGGCATACCTTAAAT
>NZ_CAMYIP010000074.1 GCF_947258525.1 uncultured Eudoraea sp. | reverse complement strand
TGCTGAATGATTTTTCCTCTTAGTTGAGATCTGAAATCTTCTATTGCAGAGCCATTTAGATCATTTATTGTTTGTTCTTTTTCTACTGTATGTGACATTATTTTAGTTATTAATTGGTTGATATATTACTTTAATAGCGTATCCTTTTAATGAACAGTAAGGGGGAAGAAATGATAACGGTAATTGGATTTATTGTAAAGTTATATAGACCAAAGTAGGCGGATAGCTACTTTTAATTCAAAAAATTACAATTTTAATTCAGGCCTATTCTTTGGCGAAAATTTTAACTCTGATACATTTGGGCATATTTTGAAGGCAAGATCCCAAACTTATCAAAAAAGGATTTTGAAAAATAAGCAGGACTATTAAACCCACTTTCAAAGGCAATCTCAGAAATATTCCCTTTTTGGTCATGGATAAGCTCCAGCGCCTTATTTAATCTGTATTCTCTAATAAATGTGATCGGTGATTTACCGGTAAGCTTTTTAATTTTTCTATATAATTGTGATTTACTGTGTCCGAGTTCTTTACTAAGCCTGAAAATATTAAAATTTGATTTGTTCCAATTGTGCTCACAAAATTGAACCAAATTAGTAACCAATGACACCTCTTTAGGAGTCAAAGTTCTGATTAATTTATCATCAATGACCGCATTTCGGTTTTCATTTTCATATAAGGACTTTACGGAAGGGGAAATAATAATTTGTCCATGGATTAGTTCGCACATTTGCGTTGCCAGTGAAATAGATTCTGAAAAAAGACCATCCTTTTCCGTTACCGGTGAGCCTGTACACAGGCCTATATTTAAACGCTGATTATCCCTTTCCAGTTTAGGGTAACTATACTTAAAACTATCCTGGATCTTTAAGGCGCACAGTACCGCATTGGTTACAGATCGAAAAGAAATTAAATATGACTTGTCATTTTCCCTAACTATACTTCCTTCAAAATGCTTTACGGATTTCGCAACACTACGATGGAATTTTTGCGTAAACATGCTTAGCTGATGCGTATCCAACCTGTGAAGATAATCTGAAGATTCTATAACCATGATTACTCTAAAAGCCGGATCATCAATAATACTTAAGTCTTCATTTTCGTCCTTTTTCGAATCTTCAATACGTCCGAGGAAAGATTCCACCAGATGTGGATCTACTTCAATGATATCATGGGGAAATTCGCCATGTGCATGATTGTGCATGTTTTGAATTGCCTCCCTGTTGGGTGCTTCTATTAAACAGAAAGCAGTATGACGTTTCGTATCACACCAATATGTCATTCCCTTACACCCATACAAATGCTCTACTTTAAGATCTTCCTGGTGCATCAAAGCAACATGTTCTGCGGTGATTTCTGCGGGGATATCATGTCGATCCATGTATATGGGCATAGGCTTTGTTTTCTTACAATTTAAGAAAAATAATTAAATTTTGCTGATTTATTTATACACACAACCTAACCTTAATTATAGAAAGATTTGGGTGGTTTTAGTATAACTGCACTTACTTTAAGCAATTTACTTATTAGAACGATTAATGAGCAAATAATGGACAGTGTATAAAAGACTTTGGTAACTTGCCAACTCGAATGGATACCAGATCACTTCACTTTAAACTTTATAAACCCTGTGGCATAATAAGTCAGCTTATTTCAAAAAATCCCCGGGAGTTAAGAAAAAAGAAATTTCTAAGTGAGCTTTATAGTTTTCCTGATGGAGTAATGCCGATAGGGCGGCTCGACGAGAAATCTGAAGGTCTGCTACTTTTAACCACAGACGGTAAGTTAAGTGACACTATAAATCGTTCAGGAGTAGAAAAAGAGTATTATGCCCAGCTAGATGGAAAAATTACGGATGAGGCGATAATGCTTTTAAGTAATGGAGTTGAAATAGGTTTTGAAGGAAAACGATACAGAACCAAAGCTTGTAAGATTCATAAATTAAGTACCCTTCCAATACTTCCTGAGGCCGATAAAAAACTGCGTGTAGGAAGGCACAGGCCTACCAGCTGGATTAGTATTATACTAACGGAAGGTAAATTTAGACAGGTGCGCAAAATGACGGCTGCGGTGGGTTTCCCAACCCTTCGCCTTGTTAGGATGCGCATAGGAGAAATAACTTTAGAAAATTTGTTGTCCGGGGAAGTAAAACCGATGAAAAATCTTACTGCCAAATGCAAACACTATTAGCATATAGCCTCTCATGATTCATTGAATTAAATTATGAAGTTTCGTCATTACGTATTACTTTTTTTGTAGAATGTCGTCTGCTCATACTCCATCCATAACCCATATGGTAATTTAATGTCCGTTTAATGTAATTCATGTCTAGTGTTCTCATGATGATTGTTTTTAATTGATGTATACTTAACAGACGACAGCAACTAACTTTTGTTACAAAATGAAATGGCAAACCTTGAAGTTTAATTTGGAATTAATTGAGACTTTAATTTAGTTGTCACAAATCATCAGAAGAGCGTTGTTGTTCTGTTTAGAACAAAAAATATCTTGAGGAAAGAACATCCAATTCCCCTGCAAATTAATTGATTAATAGTTACGATTATTTTATTCCCAGGATTCTTTTGAACATGCGAACCTCACATTTATAGAACTTGCAGAAAGACGCTATTAATTTTGAATACTTGTTGTCTGATTTCATTTCGTTTTGATTTAACCATTTACCTATTAGTAAAGGAAAACATCAAAAAATCACAACTAATTAAAAATAATTGAGAATTGGGAATTTTTTGAGCAAGATTGCAGTTAAATTTTCTTTACACGAACAGCATTAAGACCTTTCATGCCCTTTTCCAGTTCAAAGGAAACCTTATCATTTTCAACAATCTCATCAATTAAACCGCTGACATGGCAGAAGTATTTTTCATTGTTTTCAGAATCAATGATAAAACCAAACCCCTTAGAGGTGTCAAAGAATGAAACTTTCCCTTTTCTTACAGGATCTACCTCCTCTATATCTCCCTCTTCCTTTTTTGGGATACCAAGGATAATATCTTCAGCATCAATTTCAACTTTCATTGAAGGATCGGGAGGAGTATCAGTTAAATTTCCATTGTGATCGACATATGCAAATTCAATACCACCACCTTTTTCCTTGGCAGCTGCCTTGCGTGCTTCCTTTTTCTTTTTCTTGTCCTCACGCTTTTTTAAGCGCTTTTTTTCTTTTTCACCTTTACTATAGGTCTGTTGCGATCTTGCCATTAAAATGTTTTATTTGGATATTATAGTTTAGTTTAAAAAGAAACGCGATTAAGAAATGTGCGCTTGGAAAAGTAAGTGTGGAACTGTGAATCCTGCAAAAAAATTAGCCAGAGCGATGGTAACTATAGGTCGGTGGTCATCTCATTAAACTACTACAAAGATAACACCTAGCATGTTAATTTACAATTAAAAGGTCTGGAAAGCTTTATTTTGCAACCGCTCTGAACAATATTCCCAATAAAATTTATGGACATATCATAAACACCTTGTTATTTGAACAAGGATGCCAATTTTCTTTTGTAAATGCGTATTTTTAAGTACCGCTATTAATCAATATGGTTTTAATTTTCAATATCAAATTAGTAAATATCTTAAGCTATTTAAGCCTATGAGTATGAGATTCAAAAGAATAGAACGAATTCCATTAGGTATAATTTTTTATGCTTTTTTGATTTTGTGTTTCAATTCCTGTAGAGATAAAAAACACCAGATTGCTAATGAGAAATCTGATATAACTCATAAAGCGAACGAGGGTTTTGTACAAATTTTTAATGGATCAACCTTAGATGGCTGGGAAGGTGACCCCGGATACTGGCATGTCTCCAATGGTGTTCTGATTGGTGAAGTTACACCGGAAAGACCTTTGAAAAGCAACACCTTTATTATTTGGCAGGGTAGTCAACCTGCGGACTTTGAATTAAAATTGGAATTTCGCATTACTGAAACAGGAAACAGCGGTATAAATTATCGCAGTGAACGCATAGACACAATTCCTTTCGCTCTAAAAGGATATCAGGCAGATATTGACGGAAAGAATACCTATACCGGCCAAAATTATGAGGAAAGAAAACGAACTACTCTTGCATACAGAGGAGAAAATACGATTATTAGATCGCAGGAAAAATCATTTGAGCCCGGTTCATTGCGGGCCAATGTAAAAAATAATGCATGGAAGCACAGGGAGGTAGTATCTTCTCTCGGGAACTCCGACAGTCTTAAATCTAAGATTAGACCAGAAGACTGGAATAGCTGCCATTTAATAGTTAAAGACAATCATTTACAACACTATATAAATGATGTATTAATGAGTGAGGTAAAGGATCTGGATTCAGTTAACCGGAAATATTCTGGCTTCCTGGGTTTGCAGGTTCATGTAGGCCCACCTATGAAGGTTGAATACAGAAATATAAAACTAAAGGAATACTAAGCAGTTATGAAACCAATTGTCCAAATATCTTTAGATCTCACAAATATTGATGAGGCTCTGGAAACTGCTGCCCTGGCTATGCGGGCAGGGGTGGATTGGTTGGAAGCAGGTACTCCCCTGCTCTTGGCTGAAGGTTTACATGGGGTTAGAAAATTACGTGAAAGCTTTCCGGCTGTACCTATTGTTGCAGACCTGAAAACTATGGATGGTGGTTATCTGGAAGCCGAAATGATGGCTAAAGCAGGGGCAACTCATGTAGTAGTAATGGCCAGGGCCCATGAAGAAACTATTAAGGTAGTCGTTGAGGCAGGAAAAGATTTTGGAGTAGCAGTTATGGGTGATAACCTTGGTTGTCCGGATATGGTAGCCGCTGCCAAAAGACTTGAAGAACTGGGTTGTGATTATGTTATACACCACATAGGTTATGATGAACGCCGGGGTATAGCTTCTCAGGGATTTACTATGCCAAGTCCGCTTGATCAGTTGCGGGAAGTAGTAGAAGCTGTAAATATTCCGGTACAGGCGGTAGGCGGTTTATCGCTGGAACAGGCAATTAGATGCCCGGAATACGGTGCGCCACTGGTTGTTTTGGGAGCTCCCTTAACCATTGATGCCGATTCTTTTAAGACTGCTGATGGTGATCTTGAAACCTCATTAAGATTAATATGCAATCGAATACATGCATATAAATAATTCACATAATCTGCCTAGAATTATAGATAAAATAATAACTATATGAACTCTATTGCCGTCGTAAATTTTGCTCCTAAAAAAGGTAGTGTAGAAATCAGAGATATAAAAAGGCCAACCATAAGCGAAGACGAAGTTCTTCTGGAAGTGGCTAGTGTAGGTGTTTGCGGAAGTGATTTGCATCAGTGGACTGCAGATCATAGCTGGCCCGTAAATTATCCCGTAGTGCTTGGGCATGAGTTTGGTGGCCATATTGCTGAAATTGGTAAAAGAGTTGAAACTTGGAAAGAAGGTGATGCGGTGGTGAGTGAAACAGCTGCTGTAATAAATGCCCAAAGTCCGCTGTCGAGACAGGGCCTCTATAATCTGGATCCTGAACGAAAGGGATTTGGATATGGCGTTAACGGGGCAATGACACGATTTGTTAAGGTTCCGGCTAGATGCCTTCATAGCATACCTGAAAGTCTTTCTTTTGAGCAGGCCTGCTTAACGGAACCCTGTTCGGTTGCTTATAATGCTGTAGTGCTTAACTCAAAAATACGGCCAGGTGACCGAGTAATTGTATTGGGTCCGGGAACCATTGGAATATTATGTGCCGCCATGGCTCAATTATGTGGTGCGCATGTAGCTCTTGTCGGTCTTAAAAAAGACGCAGAGAGATTATCTGTAGCAAAGCAATACGGCTTCGATATAATTGTAGATGATGCTACCCAATGGTCACTTGAACAAGATGGTCTTGGGGCCGATTGTGTTATTGATGCAACAGGGGTAAGTGAAACCTTGAAATTGGCTTTAAAATGGGTAAGGCCAAATGGGCATATAACCAAAGTTGGCTGGGGTCCAAAACCGTTTAATCACACGCTGGATCCACTTGTACAAAAAAACGTCACCTTGCAAGGCAGTTTTAGCCATAACTGGACCATTTGGGAAAAAGTACTTTCCTTGCTGGCAGCAGGCCGATTGGATGTAAGACCAATAATTGGAGGCGTATGGCCTTTAGAACAATGGAACGAAGCGTTTGAAGCTATGCATTCCGGAAAAGTGGTAAAGAGTATTTTGAAACCTAATTAAAATCATATGCGCTTAAAGAACAAAGTAGTTTTAATTACCGGCGGTTATACCGGCATAGGACAGGCCATTGCCAGGTCATGTGTAGAAGAAGGGGCACAAGTAGTTGTGAATGGTTTACGTGACGAAAAAGGGAAATCGTTAGTGGATGAATTGGGAAGTGCTACATCTATTGCAGTTACCATGGATATAACACAGGAAGGAGTTCCGGAACTTTTGGTTGAAGAAGCCCTTAAACGCTTTGGCAAACTTGATGCTGTGGTTAATAATGCAGCAATGATCGTTTCCTCAAATATAGATACTACAAGCCTTTCATTTATGAGAAAAATGTTGGCCATTAATACACTGGCTCCCTTTGCAATAATACAGGCAGCCTTACCATTTCTAAAAGAAACTAAGGGCTGTGTAGTAAATATTGGGTCTATTAACTCCTGGAGTGGAGAACCTAATTTATTGGCGTATAGCATATCTAAAGGGGCGTTAATGACATTAAGCAGGAATCTGGGGGATAGCTTATTCCGTGATTACGGGATACGTGTAAATCAGATTAATCCTGGATGGGTATTGACCGAAAACGAAAAAATAAACCAAAAACAACAGGGGATGAATGATGATTGGTATAAGGAATTACCAGATTTGTTTGCACCGGCCCAGCGTATTTTTGAGCCAAAAGAGATTGCATCCGGAGCTGTATACCTTATATCTGATGAATGTGGCCCTGTAAGCGGTCAGGTCTTGGAGCTCGAACAATTTCCTATGATAGGGCGAAATCTGCCAAAGAATTGGAGCGGATTTCAAGCTAAATAAACCATAAAAACGAAACTAAAAGTGCCAAAATTAGCTGTCTTTCCCAAAGCATATATGCAAGATCTTTGTAAAACGGGAGCGATGAAGGTAACTGAGTGGATTGATTTAGCTTCTACTTTGCAAGTTGATGGTTTGGAATGGTATGCAGGTTTCCTGGAAATGGCAGATAGTTCTAATTGGAGTGTGTTTAGAAAAAGAGTAGAAGATCAGGGAAAAGAGATACCGATGCTATGTTGCTCGCCGGATTTCACGCATCCCGATAAATCATTCAGGCAGAACGAAATCAAAAAACAAAAATACTGGATTGACATGACCAAAGCCCTGGGAGGATCTTATTGCCGGGTCCTTTCCGGCCAAAAACGTCCTCAGCTTTCAATTGAAGAGGGTATTGAGTTGGCTGCAGAATCTATAAAAGCGTGTTTGCCCTATGCCAGCGATCTGGGAATTACGTTGATTTTAGAAAACCATTATAAAGACGATTTTTGGGCTTATCCCGAATTCGCTCAGAAAATGGATGTTTTTTGCAAACTTGTGTCTTATATAGATCACCCAAATTTTGGAGTTAATTATGATCCAAGTAATGCCCATTTAGCTGGCGAGGATCCCTTGGAATTATTGAGAAGAGTTTCCTCCAGGGTAGTGACAATGCACGCCAGTGATCGGTATCTCGTTGAAGGAACCCTGGATGATCTGCGAAAGGAAGAAGACGGCGTTTTGGGTTATGCCAAGAGACTTCGGCATGGAGAGATTGGCAAAGGGTTAAATGACTATGATGCCATTTTTACAGAGTTGAAAAAAGAAAATTTTGATGGATGGATCAGTATCGAAGACGGTGTTGACGGAATGGATCAGTTGCAAAGAAGCGTAACTTTTCTTCGAAAAAAGATTTCAATGTATTGGCCTGAATATAAATAAATTAATATTTTATATTTAAAGTATTTATTTAGGTATTAAAATTGACTTAATATTTTATTTTACCAACTTACGGGTAGCAACCCATTCCTTAAGCTTCTCCCGGGCATCTGCAGCGGGATAGCCCAATACTGTTTTTCCTGCCGGTACATCGGCCAAAACTCCAGAACCAGCACCTACAGTAGCTCCTGAATGAATAGTGGTATGATCTTTTATGGAAGCACTGCCGCCAATAACTACTCCGTCGCCCAGGGTAACAGATCCGGCAAGTCCACTGGCTCCAGCCATAATACAGGAACGACCTAAGACGCAATTATGCGCAATCTGTACCTGGTTATCAATTTTACAACCATCACCTATTATAGTTGAACTGAATTTTGCACGGTCAACCGATGTATTTGCACCAATTTCCACGTCATTACCAATGACTACATTTCCTATATGTGGAATTTTTACTAGCCCTCGTCCATCTTCTCGCGGACGATATCCAAAACCATCACCACCAATACTCACATTGTTTTGAAAAATACAGTATGCCCCTATCTCAGTACGCTCACGAATTACCGTCCCAGACCAAATAATGGTGTGAGCACCTATTGTAGTCTCATCTAAAATTGTAACATTTGGGTATATGGTTACTGCTGCACCCAAAACAACATCTTTTCCTATATAGCACCCTGCTCCTATTTTACATCCTTCCCCTATTGTGGCTGTTTCATGTATTACTGCAGTAGGATGTATATCATTATCAAAATGCGGTGGTTCTTTAATAAAAACCTCCAATAGCTTAGCCATGGCCAAATCGGCATTTTTTACCTTTATCAGAGCTCTGTTGTCACCAGGTTCTGCTTTTAAACCTTCATTAATTATTGCGGCGGCTGCCTTGGAATTTTCCCATTTCTGTGTATATTTTCTACTCCCAATGAAGGTAACCTGGGAACTATTGGCTTTGTCAATTTCTTCTAAACCCAAAATCCTTTGGTCTGTATTTCCTACGAGTTCTCCCCCCAGAATTTCATTAATTTCCTGAATTGTGAATGATTTCATATGTTATAGCTCTTAGTTGTTTAGGTGGTGATTACCAGCTTTAGCAAAGATAGAATTTATATTATGAGGATTTATATTAATGCATTTTACATCTAAATAAATTTCTTTGGCTAATATGTCCTGTAAAAAGTTTTAAAAAGAGTTGATAACAGTAATACCTGCAGAATTGGTTAGGTTCATTACCGGCAAGTGAACTGGTACTTCTTCCAGGGAAATTGTTTTTGTGATCATTGTTCCTAAATTAATTCCCGTAGATTTAATAAAATTGAACATTTCCCCGTATTTATGGGATTGCATTCCATGACTTCCGAGGATTTCCAACTCATTGGCCACAACCAGTGACATAGGTATTGGAGGAGTTGCATGTGATGATGTCATTAGGCCAATTTGAATATGCTTACCTCGTTTCCTAAGCCCCCATATTGAATTAAGGCAGGTTGTTGTATGCCCCAAAGCGTCTATGGAGACGTGGACACCGCCCCCGCTTAGTTCTTTTAAAGACTGCACAACATTATTTTTGCTGGCATTAATGGTATAGTCGGCTCCCAGGTCACTGGCCAGTTTACATTTCTCATCACTTATATCAATAGCAAAAACTTTTGCCCCAATACCCTTTGCAATTTGAATAGCGGAAAGCCCTACTCCACCACATCCATGAACCGCAATGAATTGATCTGATGACAACTTGCCCTGTTCTCTTACTCCGCGGTATGCCGTAATAAACCTGCAACCTAATCCGGCAGCTTCAACGAAATTCATATCGCCAGGTAGCTCTGCCAGGTTTTCATCAGCGTAATCAATGGCGACATATTCGGCAAAAGAACCCCATGCAGTAAAGCCTGGTTGAAACTGATAGTCACATACTTGCTGATTACCTTCCAGGCAATATGTACAGGCTCCACAACCACAAACAAACGGAACTGTAACCCGCTGGCCTTCAATCCAATTTTTAACCTTCTTGCCTACTGCAACTATTTTGCCGGCTAGCTCATGTCCCGGAACATGAGGCAGTACTATATCCTGGTCATGCCCCATCCAACCATGCCAGTCACTAAGACATAAGCCGCTCGCTGCAACTTTGATAACCACACCAAACTCAGTTGGATTGGGATCCTCTACACCGGTTATTGATATTGGCCCCTGAAAGTCATTATATATTGCTGCCTTCATATTATGAATATAATAAAACCATGAATCCTTAATCCATGGTATCAATGCCTTTGGCTACCTAAAATAATGATTTTTATCAACTAAGATTAATGGAATTCCGAAACTGAAGTATTCAATTCGCCCGGTATGTTCAATAAAAAAGGCGGAATATCACTATTCCGCCTTTCGGACTTAACCACTGTTCCTTATGGCACAGGAACCAAATCAAAGTCTTGAATTGTTTTATTCCCCGCCACAATAGTTACTTCTTCTGCTGTTTGTGCTTCATAGCCTTCTAGTTCTACCATAACATCATATGAACCGGCAACAAGACCCATTATGGTATAGTTGCCACTTTCATCCGTAAAAGTTGATGTATTTAAAGTATCTGCCGCGAATACAGATACCGTTGCACCTTCCAAACCAATTGGTTCCTCATTTTCGATAGTTGAAACCAATCCGGATAGTGTGCCTGCAGTAGTTAAGTTACAGGCCTTAATTACAGGTTTAAAATTAAAGCCAGTAATCCCTGCGATATTTTTCAGATTGCCTTTAGGGATAAAAGACCTGCTTACGTCAAAGTCCAGAAGTAAATCCGAACTTAATTCTCCACCCACGAAAAGCGAAGGTTTAATAAACACCTTAATGCCGGTTTGCTCTCCACTTGGTACTTTTAAGTTGAAGGTGCTACCATTAGTTAAAACAACATTAACTCCTTTCACATATATACGGATAAGATCATAGGAACCGGTAGGAACATCCATATCTACCAATGTTTCAGTAATTCCATTGGTTAGATCTATAAGATTTACATCCCTTTCTTCTTCCATTAAAACAATAAAAGATTTGTTCTCATCTTCATCATTCTCTTCACCTTCCATTGAATCACCCTTATAGCGCGCATCTATTTTATAAATGGTAACATTGGCCTCTGAAATTAGCTCATAGGGAAATGGAGCATCCGTTAATTGCACCGTAAGTCTGCCTGTATCAGACGCTGTGTTCAGGTCTTCAGAACAAGCTGAAAAAAACAATAATGCCAGAATTATAATAGGAAATAAAAGTTTAATTTTCATAGGGGATTAGTTTTAAATAAAAGAATAATTCTACTTATTTTATCGAAATTAAAAATTCAAATTGAGAGGGCTAATTTCCTGATTTTAAATGTAAGAATGGCATTTTTTTTCAATTTTTCGATATAATACATCTTTCTATCAGTAGTTTTAGGCCAGATTATAATGATAATAAAGCAATACTCATTGTTCTGTATATCAATGTTTTAAATCATTATATTAATCAGATATTTTCGAGAAATTCACCCTCAAGCCAGATAATAACAAAAAAGAGCGCTGATAGCGCTCTTTTAAGGTTTATTTTAGGAAGGTAAATTTACTTTGTGTCCAAAACTTTGGTGCTTATATAAGAACTAGACCTTATAATCTTTCCTTCTTCATCAAAGTCATGAATATATAAGGCGGGGAGAATAATTTTCTTGTCGTCGGCTTTTCTGGTCATTCGAAATTTCCACCAGGATTGCACTGTCCTGCCATCACGAAGATCATATTCAAGATAATCCGGATAACCTACAACGTCAATACTGGTTATTTCAAAATCTTCCATGATTTTACTATTTCTTTCTTTTACTTCCTCAAGACTCATGGATTCACCAACGGGCATCTCTAAAGAATTAAAACTTGCATCTTCCTTAAAGAAACTATAGGCCGTTTCGAGGTCCATATTCTCAAACGCGTTCATCATCTTTCTTACCGTATTGATATTGTCGTGATGGTTGTATATAGTGCCATTTTTTCTGTCTTCAAAGCTTTGTCCAATTTCCCAGAAAACACGTTCATTATAATAGTTGATCATGGTTTCTATTTTATTATCGTCATTCAACTTAAATAATCTGTGTGTTGGCATATCAATTTTTACTCCGGTTTCATTATGCATGGCTTTTAAGTGATTCCAGGTCTGTACCCATACTCCGCTTTCCTTATATTCTATGGCATCTGGGTAAGCACCTTTGGTGGGCTTGAATGAAACATAGGACAGGTTTTCTTTCCAAAAATTAGATTGGTTTATAAGCTGTTGTTTGGAATTGCCCTTTGCATCTTTATTTGTGCCAGTGCCATTGTAGGATTTGAAATCATCTGCCAGGTATGTAGCCAATTTCACGGTATCTCCGGCAAAGAAAGCGTCAAGCATGGCCTTGACAACATCAATGGCCGGATGCTCATTAAATACTTTACCGTTGTTTTTTTGAGAGTAACCCATAACTGCAAAAAGCATTAGGGCAGTAAAAAATACATTTTTCATATTTGAAATTTAAATGGTTATGGATGCGAATAACTATAATCCGATAAGAAGTGCCAAGACCAACAGTACGAACATGGCTATTTATTGTCCGAATGTGCTGTTTTACTGATCCAAAGTAAAAATCAATCCTGATTTATGATATTTTAATAAGATATCCCCATGGTAATATTTGTTTATAATTACAACATAATTGTTATCTTCTACCGAATTTAAGGATCACATACTGTTTTATGGAATCGCAACCAACCAACGGTAAGAAATTTGGGACTTTTGCAGGTGTATTTACCCCGACTCTTTTAACAATTCTCGGTGTAATTATGTACCTGAGAATGGGTTGGGTAGTCGGTAATGCAGGACTTCTGGGTGCATGGTTAATTATTATTGTTTCTTTTCTTATTACCCTTACCACGGCCTTATCCATGTCGGCAATTACGACCAATATCCGTATTGGGGCAGGTGGCGCATATGCTATAATTTCACAGGCGCTGGGTCTCGAAGTCGGTGGTAGCCTTGGAATTCCAAGATATGTTTCTCAGGGACTGGCAGTTACCATGTATATTTTTGGATTTAGAGAAGGCTGGCTGGGGATTTTTCCTAATCATATTCCTTTTTTAGTTGATATTATTGTGTTTGGTATTTTAATAACCATTGCGTATATCAGCGCTGACCTTGCTATTAAAACCCAATTCATTATAATGGGTATTATCATTCTTTCGCTAATATCCATTGTAATTGCTGCATATTATGGATCAATGACTATCCCAGCGGAAGATGCTATCCGATGGGGAAATTTTAAAGGCTCTCCGGAAAATGAATTTAGTGGTAGTGCTTTCTGGATAGTATTTGCTGTATTCTTTCCCGCTTCAACAGGCATAATGGCAGGGGCCAACATGTCCGGAGAATTAAAAAACCCCAATAAAAGTATCCCTGTAGGTACTTTATGGGCAATTGGGATAAGTTTTATAATCTATATGGCGCTTGCCTTTTGGTTGGCTCGTTCTGCCACTGAGCAGGAACTTATTGCCAACTATAATATTATAATTGATAAGTCCTATTTTGGACCCCTGGTGATTGCGGGAATATTGGGTGCCACCTTCTCTTCTGCCCTGGCATCTCTTGTGGGTTCCTCCAGAATTCTTTTTGCAATGGGAGAACATCGCGTATTACCTTATAGTAAGTTCCTTGCGGGTCAGAGTGCCAACGGTCAACCAAGGAACGCAATGATAGTGACGGGGATTATGATTTTTATTACCATGTTGCTGCGTGACCTAAACGCAGTTGCTCCCTTGGTAACTCTTTTCTTTCTTATCACTTATGCTATGATAAATATTGTAGTAATAATAGAACAAAATTTAGGTTTAATAAGTTACCGGCCGTTGTTTAAGATTAATAAATGGGTGCCGTATGTTGGGTTAACATCCTCGGTATTAGCCATGTTTATTATTAATCCAACGATAAGTCTCATTTCAATAAGTATCGTTTTTGTTGTGTATTGGTTTTTGTCTCGCCAACATATTGAAACACCCTTTGAGGATGTTAGGTCCGGTCTTTTTGTTTCGTTTGCAGAGTGGGCGGCAAAACATACCTGGGGCATGAAAACAATGCAACAAAGAGCTTGGAAACCAAATTTAATGGTCCCCGTAAGAGATATTACCGGTGCCAAAGGGAATTTTCAATTTTTGCGGAATATTGCCAAACCAAAAGGATCAATAAAACTGGTGGGGATTGAACCCAGGGAAGCTAATACGCAATTGGCTGAAGAAATTTCTTCACTTTCAGAAGCCTTTAGAACTAAAGATGTTTTCTCTTCCTGGACGGTAATTAATACTGATGATTTTGCAAAAGGGGTAAATTATGGCAATCAGGCTTTAAAAGGAGCATTCTTCAGACCTAATATAGTTTTTTTAAACCTTCAGCAACATGATGATTACGAAACAGAGATCAGGCCTGTTATAAAAGAATCTATCCGTTTAGAAATTGGTGTATTATTGTATTCTTCTCATCCCACCGCATTGTTAGGAAGAAGAAATATGATTAATGTTTGGGTAAGTGACAGAACTGACAATTGGGATATTGGTTGGGATATTGGTAATTTGGATCTGTCGATCTTAATTGCCTATAAACTCAAGAAAAATTGGGATGCGAGGATTCGGTTGATTATTGTTATAAAAGATGAAAAAGAAAGAGAGAATGCCCAGAATTTTCTGAATTTATTGATTAATCTGGCCCGCTTGCCAGAAACACTTACCGAAGTTCGCGTAGGAAATTTTAAGGACATGGTTGCAAATTCACCTTCGGCTGATCTAAATATTTTTGGGATGCAAGAAAACTTAAGATTTGAATTCGTTCAGGAAATGACCGTGAGCACAAATAGTTCCTGCCTCTTTGTTAAAGATTCCGGCCATGAAAGTATCCTTGCCTAATAATTATTTTAAAGCATTCTAATGTTCGTCGTTACTATCCATTAATTCATATCCCTGATTTATCCCTTTTTCAATCGCAGGAACTCCCCGATCCATCCAAACCGGTTTTGGCCCACCTTTTAAATAATGATCGAAAAACTGAGCCATACGAATATTAAAGTCTTTTCGGTTTTGACGTTTTAACGGCCAGTGTGGTTCTCCATTGTAATTCAGGAACCAGGAAGGTTTTCCTAGACGTCTTAAACTTACAAAAAACTCAATACCCTGATACCATGGTACATGTCCATCCGCATCATTGTGCATTATTAAAATTGGAGTATTAATTTTATCGATATTAAATATGGGTGAATTCTCCATATATCTAATTGGATATTCCCATGGTGTTCCTCCTATCCTACTCTGGGTATGTTCATATTGAAACTGTCTGCTAAGGCCTGTCCACCATCGGATACCGCCATATGCACTTATCATGTTGGGTACTGGAGCTCCAGCTTCGGCTGCTTTAAAAATGTCCGTTTTTGTGACCAGGTAGGCTATTTGATACCCTCCCCAACTATGACCCTGTACACCAATATTTTCCTTGTCAACAAAACCTTTTTCTATTAAAGATGTTATTCCCGGTATTACACAATTGTATGCACTTTCTCCAGGATAACCGATTCTATAGTGAACATCCGGATTAAAGATTAAATAACCACGACTTGCATAAAAACTATAATTAATTGTGGAACGTCCCGGACTCGGTGCACGGTGATAATTTAACCTGTCGGAGCTTTTTTCGTAAAAATTTACAATCATTGGATACTTTTTTGAAGGATCAAAATTCTCCGGTTTTACCAACAATCCTGACAAGAGTTCACCATCCAAAGAAGTCCAGTTAACCAATTCAATCGTACCCCAATTGTAATATTTTTGTTGGGGATTTGAATCTGATAAAACTGTCACATTTTTGAAACTAAGATCAGAGTAGCGAATATCAGGAAATTCTTTAAAAGATTCTCTGGTATAGATAAGTGCATTATCTAGTTTGGCTTTTATTGGATTTGTGAAGCGAAATGGTCCACTAAGCAAGGTTTTTAAGGTTTTGTCCTTTGGATTATATTCAACAAATCCGGCACTCTTGTCAGTTTCCTTAAAAGTAGAAAGCAACCATTTTTGGCTACTATCTATATGGCGAACTTCTTCATCCAACGAAACATAACGAAATCTGGTTTTGGATTCCCTGCCATTTGTTAAACGTTCTGCAGCACCGCTGATAGGATCAAATTTCCATATGTCATAGCGATCATATAGAAGAACAGCTTTATCTTTTTCTGTCCAGCCGGCAGCGCCATAAGGATCTGGAGGGCTTGGCGAATCATGCAACTCATCATAAAAAACTTTATCCTTGGTCAAATTCAAGTATGAGTCTTCTTCAATATTATGAACAAACCAGGTTTCTTCTATCGAATTATAGCCGTAAACAAATCTGCCATTCGGGCTTAAATTCACGTTACCTGCAACATTTGTAAGTACGTCTTGGACCTTACCTGTATTTGTATTTATTACAGAATAATCTCTTGCGCTTCTCCCTGTCCATTGCCGTTCCAGATCATAGGGCTCCGATCTATTTAGTAAAGCAAACTTTGCATTTCCTTTATCACCCAGCTCAACCTCCGGAAAAGATTCCGAACCCAGCTGTACAATTCTTAGATTCTCCTTTAGATGCACTACGGATTTGAATGACTGTATAGTATCCTTTTTGAGTTGTAACTCCTGTACTGTGTATAACCTGGGCTCATTATAAGTCCAAACTTCAACATTAACAATTTCATCTTCGGTTAGCATTGTATCTTTGATAATTGGTGGTTTTGACAAGCCAAAAAACAGCTTGGACTCATCTTTAGAAAATAACAGTTCTGCGTCGGAAGAAGGATGATATGCATTCGGTGTCATCGATGCGGCGGCAGCTTTTTGGGCCTTATCCGACCCCAGATACCACAGAAACAATTCATTAGGTCTTGTTTGTACTTTTGTAGTATCCCGATCCACGATAAATCCCAGATTATTACCTGAATCACTAAAATTTAATTGATAATATTTTGCTTTTTTCGCAGTATGGACTTGTACCAGACTAGCTTTGTTCAAATCCATCACATATACCCCCGAATTATCTTTTTTATCTTCCCCTGTCGATGCGAAAGCCAATAGTTTCCCTTCTTTGGCAAAAACATAATCTGTAACAAACTTAAAAGTGTCTTTTTTACCAGTTTGTATATCCTGTATCAATAGGTGATAGCCATTCTTTTTCCCAACCTTTTTCTTTTTATCCTTACCCTTCTCGTTTTCAGTTTCAGATGTATCCTTGTCTTTTTCTATTTCTTCTAATTGATAAGCTAAATAACCAGTCCATTTTTCAGGCAATTTATAAGATTTTATATTACCGATTTTGGTTAATGAATTATCTTTTATATTTAAAATGCCCAGACTGTCCTTTGGTAAATCTTTCTTTTTTATTTTACGCTTTTTCATGGCCAGTACACTGTCTTTCCATGGTTTAATAGTAAACAAGGCAAAGTTAGAATCATAAGTAAACCTGCCTTTTGAGCCTCGGTCATATTTAAAAACCGTATTTGCTTTACTATCTTTTATTTTCAAATAATGATCGGCTTCTCCTTTCTCCAGAGAGTACATGATATAATTGCCATTAGGAGAAATAGATCTGTTTTTTATGGAATTCCAGATTTCAAAGTCTGAATGATTCAAAACTTTTTTTTGCGCAAGAATCATAAAACAGGATAGTACTAATAATAAAGTGAGAAAGGGCTTCATAATCTGGTTTAATTTTGAAACCTAAATATACTAGGAAAATTTTTTAGGAGGCTGAAAGGTTGATGTTCTTGTTGTTATAGGAAAAATATTTTAAAATTTCTCCTGGAATACAAGTCGATTAGTTTCTGGCTTACCATAACCTTTTTTATCCTACTAAAAAATGGCACACTACTATTTGATGTGGTATAGTTTTAATATCTTTATTTTTCAGAAAATTATTATTTATAATTTAGTGTTGGGGTGCAATAAATGATGGTATCAATTTAAAATGAGAACGACTCTTTCAAAAACAGCCACTTTAGAATCTTATTTTCAACCTTTTAGAAATGAGGTTGTTGGTATAGATCAATGTTTTGAATCGCCTTTTGGCATCAAAAAAATCATTTATGCAGATTGGATTGCAAGCGGAAGGTTATACCGACCTATTGAAGAAAAATTACTTAATGAAATTGGCCCTTTTGTAGCCAATACACATACGGAAACCTCCGTTACCGGATCGGCTATGACATTAGCTTATAAGGAAGCCCGCAGTATTATTAAAGAACACGTCAATGCTACTGATGAAGATGTTTTGATAACTGTGGGGACCGGAATGACTGGAGCAATAAATAAATTTCAAAGAATTTTAGGATTAAAGGTTTCCGAAAATCTCAAAGAGCATACAAAGGTACCTGATGCTATTAAACCGATAGTTTTTATTTCTCATATGGAGCATCATTCTAATCAAACCTCCTGGTTAGAAACAATCGCAGATGTCGAAGTAATTCCTTGCAATTCTGAAGGCCTGATTTGTTTAGATAGTTTTAAGGAATTGCTTTTGAAATATGAAAAGCATCCTCTAAAAATTGCTTCCGTCACCGCTTGCTCAAACGTGACAGGTATTGTAACCGATTACTATGAAGTTGCCAGACTAATACATCGTTATAATGGATTGTGTTTTGTAGACTTTGCCTGCTCTGCGCCATATGTGCCAATTGATATGCATCCAAAAGATAAAGATGCCTATTTAGATGCTATTTTCTTTTCCCCACATAAATTTCTGGGCGGACCGGGAGCTTCAGGGATTCTGATTTTTAATAAAAAATTGTACAAAAACTTAGTTCCGGATAATCCGGGCGGCGGAACGGTGGCCTATACAAATCCCTGGGGAGATCATGATTATATAGACGATATTGAAACCAGAGAAGACGGGGGTACGCCTGGTTTTCTTCAGACCATAAAGACTGCATTAGCAATACGTCTGAAAGAAGAAATGGGAACTGAAAACATTTTAGCAAGGGAACATGAGATCGTTGACAAAATATTTAAAGAATTATCCCATATAGAGAATATACATATACTGGCCAAAAGACATAAGGATCGATTAGGGGTTATTTCTTTTTTTATAGATGATGCACACTATAATTTGGTTGTAAAAATACTCAATGATAGATATGGTATACAAACCCGAGGTGGATGTTCCTGTGCAGGAACCTACGGTCATTATTTATTAAATGTTGATCTATCGACATCAAAAGCCATTGAACAAAAAATCCTTGAAGGTTGCCTAATTGAACGACCAGGTTGGGTGCGTATGTCCGTACATCCAATAATGACTGATAAGGAAATAGATTTTATTTGTAAGGCTATCAAAGAAGTAGCATTGCATCATGAAGAATGGGGCAAAGACTATGAATACAATGGCATTAAGAATGAATTTGTATTTAAGGGCAAGGAACCCGTAGAAAAAACCATTACATCTAAATGGTTTAATATCTGATAAAACTGAGCAGGTTCCTTGTTTAAAAATAGAAACCTGCTCGGCTAATTACTAAGTCAGACTTAGCAGATGTTTGGGTTGATCGTTGTTTGGATTATGTTAAACCAATTCTTCTTCTTCTTTCTTATTTATGGTTTCCACATACTTATTAATTAAATCCGGTACTTTTTCAAAAGCTGCAGCTAGACCATGAGCTTTACCTGCTTCTATGAATGAAATCTCATCATCTTTGGTTACTAAAAAACCAATAGGTTCAATACCCATTCCTGCTCCGGCACCCATGCCCTGACCTTTTTTAGCTTTTGCTTCGATACCTTCTCCTCCACCAGATCCAAATCCCATGCCTACCTTAATAACCGGTATGCATTTAAACTCTCCTAATTGAAATTCTTCGCCAATAACAGTTTCAGTTTTTGCTTCAGACTTGATAAAATCTGTGATTTTACCTAAAAATTCTTCAAAATGTAATTCCATGATAAATTTTTTAAATGTTAATAAATGATTTTATAATGTTTATAGGTCGGTTTTGTAAGTGTAAAACCATGTTCACTCTTCCTTCAAAATTTACTTGAAAAGTGCCTACATGGTGATTCAAGAAAGCAAATGCAGGATAAAGTTTTGCATTTTCTATGCAATCACCTGTATCTATATCTAATAATAGCTTCTTCACTTTAAATGATTTTATTACTTGTAACCCATATTTCAAATTTGATTGGATATTATTTCTCTTTCTCGCTTTTTTCTCAATTTTTTTCTTCTGCTCTTTTTTCTTCTTTCTCAAAGGATAAAAGTAAAAGCGGGTAAATAGTGTATTAAGTTTTATCCGTATGAATTCAGTTTCATGGCCTTCCAGAGCTACTTTGGCTAAACCCCAAATCCTAACAAAGTATTGGTTTTTACCAACGTTTATTACAATATCCAGAGGAACAAATAGAAGATAGAGTATAAACAAAAACAGAAGTATGCCGAAAATAGCCCAGAGCATTGTTTTATATTTATGCAAAGGAAATATATAGCATATATTTTGGCAATGATCTGGATCATTGCCATGCAACTATCTTAAAAAAAATTACAGATGTTTTTATTGTTGACCATCATGGCGCAACTATCTTGAACTATTTTTCTTAAAGTCAAAAAGAAGAACAGTCTCACCTACAAAAATACTGACCTATTAATTTACCTGGGAGGTTTATAATATCCCCTTTCAGAAAGAAGATTCCTTACATTATACCAAAAAACTTTTAATGGAAAATTTGGCTTTTTTGAAGTATTTGAAAGATCTATCAAAGTTTCCTTAATTGCTTGTTCTTCCTTATTCAAATTGGTGTTTGAGGGATTATGATAATAGGACATTGCCCATTCCTTAAATGTTCGGGAATCTGTTAGACCCTCAGAAAGTATTATAACGTGATCATGTCGATCATCCAGCCTAATTTTATCAAGTAAATTCATCACATTCTGCTTGTTCCCTTCTAGAATTTGGAGGAAATAACCTTGATTAAATATCAAACATCCTGTTATGTCATTGGCAGAATTATTTTCTATTGCCTCTGCCATGATTTCTTCAATATCAGTTATGGTAAGTTCGGGTTTAGCAACCGAGCTGTAAGTTATTTGAAAAATCATATTGAGCAATACTGTTTGTAAATGAAGTTAAATATTTAAGGCTCCCAACTAGATGGCTTTATAAAAAATGGATAAAGTTCTACCTATCTGAAAAAGTATTTAATTGTTTATTATAATTATTTCCAGCCTACCTAATATAACTACCCGCATTAATATCTATAGTAGAACCGGTAGCATGGTCCATTTGGCCACTGCACATGAGCACTGCAATTGGGGCTATGTCTTCTGGAGTAGTTAATTCTTTTAAGGCCATTTCACCAAGTATCTTTTCTTCACCATATTGGCGGATTGCATCTTCAGCCATTTCTGTTCGTGTGAATCCAGGCGCAATAACAAAAGATTTGATATTATACTTACCAAAAGATCTGGCAACTGTTCGCGAAAGCGACGTGAGTCCACCTTTAGAAGCCGCATAGGCAAGATATTCTTCCGTCTCTCCACGGAAGGCAGCCCGGCTGCCAATATATATGAATCGCCCGCCTCCCTGACTTTTGAAATGCTCTATACCCAATTTGGTTAACAAACCAGCTGCTTCGAGATTGATTGCCATTGTTCGCCTCCAGATATCAAGCCATTGCACTGTGCTCTCTTCAATTAAGTGAGGTACGAATACGCCAGCATTCAAAACAATGGTATCTATCGAACCAAAATGATCTTTCGCTTTTTCAAAAAGTATTTGAACCTGATCCATTTGTGACAGATCAGCCTGAAAAGTTTCAGAAAGAGGATATTTAGCTTTTAATGCAGTTGCTTCAGTTGCACCTTTATTATAATGTATGCCAACCTGAGCATTTACTTTAAGTAAGTGAATAGCAATTGACTTCCCTATGCCTCTGGAAGCACCCGTTACTAAAATGTTTTCACCCTCTAGATTCATTTTAATGTGTGAGATTGAAAAGTGAAAGTATTGAGAATATAATAGAATTCCAATTTTCAATATCACTTAGGCCACATAAGTTTTACCACTCTTAAAGTTTACGTCTCTTCGTCTAAAAATGCAATTTTGATTATAGTTTACTCTATTAGTTTTCGTAAATACACATATTTTAAAATTACTGATTTAAAGAAAGGTGATTCAGTGTACTTTATAAAAAATTGGCTTTAATTCTGGCTGAATGCCTAAGTTTTATGAAGAGTAATATTACCAAATACACTAAGAAATGATATTTCATAACTCTTACAAGAATATTCTATGTTTTAGATGAAATAGTATTTTCATTTTACGTTTAAAACATCCAGATCTGCAGATTCAAATCTGAGTACACAGGAATATTTGTCTATCTTGTATTTATATAAAACAATTGCTGTGTATAAAAAAATATTTTTCCTGGGCTTTCTGTTTACATTGGTAAATGGTTATGCCCAGATAAAAAAAATTGAAATCGTTACTGAAGATATTCCTAATCGTGTCGCATTTTATGCCATTAATGCAAATGAGAAAGACCTTGATGTGATGTTTACACTAACCGGTACAAATTTTAGGCAAAGTAGTGCAAAGCCCAGATTTATAAGGGTTCCGGCCGCTTCAAAAGTACATATGAAGACCATAGTTCTTATGAGAGGAAAGAAACCTTCATATACTTATAAATTAAAAGTGAACGATAGTCTTTCAACAAGGGCCTTAAAGAAAGAATCTGAACAAATCAAGATTAATCCACCCAAACAAATAACGATTTATGTCCCCAGTAAATGTGATCAATGTGATAGTCTGGTACAACCGTTGAGTGAGAGTAAGTACCTTTTCAATCTGATTAAACTCGATGAAAAACCTGAATTACAAGAGCAACTGCAAATCATATTTGGAAAAGAAACACCAATAGATTCGCTTAATTCTCCGGTCGTAAATCTTGCAGGCAAACTCTATACTAATTTGATTACCTATGATCTGTTAATGGAACAGGTTAATAAGAATTAGGTAGGGGTCGATTCTAATTGTAGAATCTGAAAAAGAGTTGATAAAACAGAAGATCAGGAAATATTAAATTTCCGGTCTGCCTTTAAGGCGTTTTTCTAACTTTTTCTTTAGCACAGTTAATCGCTTCATAAGTTCCATTAAAGCTGAGTCTTCATTCTGCTTATAAAGCTCATTTAATCCTAAAATAAGTGACTTTGCTTCCCTGGAAGCAACAATACGGTCGCTAGTAGTAAGCTTATTCCATTTGCGTTGTTCAAACAATCGCGCTTTATCAATTATATCCATGTTAATTTAAAATCTTTGTTATTAGTAGGGAATAATCTTTATTCCTTACTCAAAATAGCCCTAAAATTTCCTAAAGTCCAAAAAATGGCCAAAATTTTTTGTTATGGAGCTACCTCTAAGTCACTAATTTATAAATTTCATTGTATTAGCTAATAGCTTTAACATATGTTTAAACATATTTATTTAGTTGTTTATGGGGTATTTAAGGTATTTCAAGGCATTCTTCATAGTTTTATTTAAAATATTCTTTTAAGAAATTACGCCCATTTACAGACATTAACCTGGCAATTATTTCATCTGCCTTTATGACATTTTGGATGTTTCCCAGATTGTGAGAGAGCATATAGTTATAAGCGTGGCGCTCAAGGAAATCTGCTAAAAAAGGTAGTTCTTCGGCGGTCCAGAATCCGTTAAGTGAATCTATTATGCCATCAAAATCTGATCCGATTGCCATGCAATCCCAGGCAAAAAGGCCTTCAGCATCCAGGACTTCAGCTATATGCTGTATCTGATTCCATAATAATTCTGATCTATAATGCATTATTTTGCTTCGTTTTGTGGAGTTCTTGGTTTTCTTCCGCGTTTTTTTGTTGACAATTCTGCGTTCATCTAACTGTAGTCCTATTATACCTTTGCTTTTGGCAATACGTATAATTTCTTCGTCGAAAAGATTAATAGAAACAGGGTTTAATTTACTGGCCGTTCTGGGGTATACCACTACCGGATCCTCAAAAGATTTAAGACCATTACAAGCTGCATGGCTGGCAATAACGGGTAGATTCATGAAGTTTGAGTTACCCGAGTCCAACATCTGATAGTATTCTTTTCGCGCCTGAATACTCATATGCTTGATATCCGGTATAATTCTGCTATTATTGGTATTATCAACAAGTCGCTCCATAACTTTCCTCCCCATGGCGGTAAATCCGCTGTTAAGTCCTTCTTTCTGATCCGCAAATTTCAGTATTATTCCTGTTAGACTTTCGGAATGTCCACATAACTGATTCCAAAAGTGATGTGCGATGGTTATGAAAAACGGACGAAACTCCCAATTTTTAATTTTATCCAGATTTGTCAGTACTTCAACTTCACTGTATGGTTTCCTCAGGCCGGTATTGAGGACATGTAATCCTTCAATACTTATTATAACGCAAATAGTATGCACTTTACCCCCAGAAGTATTCTCATCCTTTATGTTCTGTATTTCATGAAAATTTTTTACCAACTTGTAACGAAATTTACCTTCCGGTAGATGTACTATTTTGCCATCCAATTGCATGTAATAATCATACTGTGCTTCAACGTCCTTGAAATAGTCAGTGATCCCTTGGATGTAATTAATGCGCTTATGCCCTATTCCCAGGGCAAAATTAGAAGCAAGATCCAGTAGTAATTCATTATTCATTTTGTTTCTTACAAACCATTTTTCCAATGGATAGAGCGATACACATACGATTCCTACCCCGCCCTTAACAAGGCTTGTAAAGTTTGCCTGGGAAAATTTGGTAAGTCCGGTGAGGTAGTTTAATAATTTATCGCTAATTGAAGGAGGGTCATAGTGCCAGATACTTCGTTTGCTATTTCTATGACTTACATGAACTCCAGTTGGATTATAATTGAAGCTTTTTCCAAATGGTTTTAAGGAAGGATGACAATGGAAATCGATATAATCATCATTAAAATGCATTGTTACCAGGAACTTTTTTTCGTAATAGATTATTACAGAAAATTACTACATTTTATTGATTTATGAAGTACAAATGTATCAACAACCCTATATTATGTATGGTTCGCAAGTAGTACTCTATCTTAAATTCTATGCTTATAAATCTTGCAAATAAGTAATAGGAATAAAAAAGCCATATCGTTCAAAAATTTACGATATGGCCTTCTCTAATACCTAAGGTTTACCTAATTCTTCACAAGATTCGCCTGAATGTTATTTGGAACTGCCTTAAAAGCGGAAAAAGCCGAATTAAATGTTGCTTTACCCTGGGTTAGTGACCTTAAGTTTGTTGAATATCCGTACAACTCTGACTGTGGTACAGCACACTTCAAAATCTGATAATGATCTATACTGTCAATTCCCTGTATGATAGATCTTCTTGATTGTAGATCAGTCATAACATTTCCTACCATTTCTTCTGGTACCTTAACAGTTAATTCCTGGATTGGTTCCAAAAGTTTAGGTTTGGCATTTAGAAAAGCTTCTTTAAAAGCATGTGCACCCGCAATTTTGAAAGCAATATCATTGGAGTCCACAGAATGCATTTTTCCGTCGTACACCATAACCCGAACATCACGGATATACGAGCCCGTTAATGGACCCGATTCCATAACCTCCAAAATACCTTTTTTAATGGATGGCAAATATCGAATGTCTATTACTCCCCCTACAATACAGTTATAGAAAACCAATTTACCTCCCCAGTCAAGATCAACTTCTTCCTTGCCACGGATGTTAAACCCTTCCGGTTCAGGCATGCCTTCGTACCAGGGTTCTATTTTTAGATGTACTTGCGCAAACTGACCTGCACCTCCGGATTGCTTCTTATGTCTGTAATTTGCATTTGACGCTTTTTGTATGGTTTCTCTGTAGGCAATTTTTGGTTGTTCAAACTTGGCTTCAACACCATAAATATTGTTTAATATCCATTTAATAGTTGCTAAATGTAATTCTCCCTGGCAACCCAAAATAAGTTGTTTTAGTTCCTTGGAAAACTCAATTACTACTGTTGGATCCTGATTATGAATTTTCTTTAAAGCATCGCTAAGTTTCTCCTCCTCATTCTTTTTAACCGCTGATACTGCCTTGTGGGTTCTGGGTTCCGGGTATTGTATAGGCTTAATAGTAATTGACTTTCCGGGTGCATGCAGTGTATCATTGGTATCTGTGCTTTTGAGCTTCAAAGTTGCTCCAATATCACCTACCTCCAATTTAGGTACTGATTCCCGCTTTTTACCATCCATTATATAAAGATGATTAAGTATTTCAGTATCACCAGTTCTGGAATTTACCAATTTATCATTTGCCTTAACTTCTCCGGATTTTACTTTAAAAAAAGAAATCTGCCCTAAACTGGGTTGATAAACCGTTTTAAAAACAAATAAAGCTGTTGGCGCTTCTTTCTTGCGAACCAGCATATCTCCTTCAACGGTTTGTTCCGGTTTCAAATCGGCTGCAGCAGGTGCTACATTATCTATAAAGCCCATGAGTCTTCCGCTACCCATATCATTTAGTGCAGAAACACAGAAAACAGGAAATAGTTCATGATTAAGCATCCCTGCTTTAATCCCTACCCGCATTTCATCTTCATTTAGGGTACCTTTCTCAAAGAAAAGCTCCAATAATTCTTCGTCATTCTCTGCTGCTTTTTCAACAAGTTCATTGTGTAATTTATCTGCCCTTTCTTTTTGATCTTCCGGAATTGGTAATTTTTCTGGTTTTCCTCCTTCAGGTGAAAATTTATAGCATTTCATCTTCAGCACATCAATAATACATTGTGCACCGTCAATAACCAATGGATATTGAATAACTGCCGCATTGTTACCCACGAGTGCCTTTATACCTTTGAACGAGTTCTCAAAATTTGCATTTACATGGTCTATTTGATTTACAACAAAAAGTGTAGGCTTAGAGTAGTTGTTGACATAATTCCAAATGATTTCAGTTCCAATTTCCACCCCGTGCTGAGCGTTTAAAACTGTGACGATTGTATCCGCAACACGAATTGATGAAATGATCTCACCTACAAAATCATCCAGGCCCGGAGTATCTATTATGTTTATTTTGTAATTCCGCCATTCAGTATGAAGCGGTGTAGCATAAACCGAAGTTCCCCTTTCATGCTCAATTTCATGATAATCTGAAACCGTATTTTGTGTTTCTACAGTTCCTCTCCTATTGATAAGACCGGCTTCGAAGAGCATGGTTTCGGCAAGGGTAGTTTTACCACTGTTGTGTGCTCCTACGAATACTACATTTTTAATGTGTTTGTCATCATATATTTTCATATGTACTTGTTTTTTGGGAATGAAATCATAAATCTAATATGGATAAAAAATATAGCATATGACATTTGTTAGGTTTTGGTACGACTGGTTTCTACAATATAAGTTTTAATTGCTTTTTATCCTCGACTTTTTTGTCTTTTTTACAAGCATCCCCCTAAAATTACTTTTTGACATTAAAAAATTTTAATTTCATACAACTTATCTAAATTACTGTATATCATATATATAGATGTATTTGTTCATTATTTTAAATGTCAAATATGTTAAAAATTGTATAATATGGTACTATTTTATACATAGTACTGTAACAAATAAGAATTATTGTCGTCTATTAGATGTAAGTTATTAAGATTTACAGTTTAAAAAAGTAAAAAGGGACAATAAAAATTTAAAAATAAAAACGATGAGAAACTTTAGCAATCAGTCACCAACAGAATCAAGAAGATATTCATTCTTTTCTAATTTTAAAAACAGCAAAAGGGTACGCTGGTCAGAAGCAAGAAATTACATCAATTAGTATTAATATTTAAAACGAACAATCATGAGACATTCTATCAAACAAACTCCAACAGAAGCACGAAGACATAACTTCTTTTCTAATTTTAAAAATAGTAAAAGAGTGCGCTGGGCAGAAGTAAGACACTACACAATCTAACAGTTTTAGATAGTAGAGTAGCAAGTAATCTTTAAATTTAAAAACAAAAGAAATGAGAAATTTATTACAACATTCACCAACAGATTCCAGAAGGTTTTCATACTTCTCCAATCTTAAGGACAGTAAACGAGTTCGTTGGACAGAAAGCAGAAATTATGTCCGATAACGATAAGCAAGGAACTGGCCCACTAAAGCCAGCAGAGATTTAACTAAGGAGGTAAAAGAAATTAACCTCCTTTTTTTTTGCTCTATTTTTATTCAGTTATTCTTTCTCGTAAGGGGAACAAAGCGTACAGCCATTACTTCCTTGGTTCTAAATTTCCCCGATTTATTAGTGATAAGCAATAATTGCCGGACTCCATTATGGGGTCCAACCGGAATAATCATCCTCCCTCCTTCTTTTAACTGTTCTAAAAGTGGCTGGGGTACTTCCTCTGCCCCTGCCGTAACTATTATTGCATCAAAAGGGCCTTTATCTGGCCAACCAAGGTATCCGTCACCCGATTTTACATTTATATTATCATACCCTAATTCCGAAAGTCTGTTTTTTGCGGTAAAAGCTAATGCTTCAACTATTTCTATGGTATATACACTATCAACGATTTCTCCTAATATGGCTGCCTGATATCCCGATCCGGTTCCCACTTCTAAAACCCGGTGGTAATTTTTTAATTCAAGGATCTGAGTCATGTAAGCAACTATATATGGCTGCGAAATGGTTTGTCCCATTCCTATTGACAACGGATGATCTGCATAAGCATACGCTTGCATTTTTGTTGGCACAAATTCATGCCTGGGAACAATCCTCATTGCGTTTAAGGTAGCGGGATCCCTGATATCCCTTGCAAGCAACTGATTCTCTATCATATTTTCCCTTAATTGTTTATAGTCTATTTGACTGCAACCGAAAATAGGTAATAAGTAAATTATGCCAAGAACAAAAAATTTAAAGGAAGAGCCGGTCTTATATAAATCTGTTAATGTTTTCACCTTATTAAACTATAGTCGACAGGAATTGTCTGACATTTTATCACATTTAATTAATATTTTCTTCTTTTATGGGCTTCAAATGGCCAATATAATTTATTGAAGACCTGGCACTGCTTATTACTTTTACGGTGGTCTGGCCACCATAGCCCACAGTAAGAGTAATATCATGGCGCTCAGAACCGCTGCGTACGCCTATTTTAATAATAGACCGTCTTTTCTTATCAATATATTTTACATTGTATTTATCCGGAACCCCTTGGTAGTTGATGTAGGGGTTGGTATTATAGCCGCCAGCCCCTCTCCCCGTACCATAAAAGGGTAAATCTATATCAACCTCTCCATCTTTAACTATAAAACGATTTGGTATTGTTGCTAATGTTATTCCTGGTGAAATATAGTTTGGATCGAACAGATAATTACCAGAATCAATCAGTTCTTGCGTAGCATTGTATGCTCTATTTTTTTGGTCTTCCTTTTTTTGATGCTTTTCATCATTTTTTTGAGCAGTCAAAGTTGCAGTAACCAGGATCAAAATTATTGTGTTGAGAAAGATATTTTTCATAGCTTAATCTTTAAGTTAGAAGATAAATATTTCTTTTTACAAGATACAAAAACTAATTTTCAAGGAAGCACAGCCAGTAACACCCATATTTTTTTATCCGGGTCTTCTTCCCAATAACCAAGGTCTTTTTTTAGATCTGTAACTGAGAAGCCTGTTTCCGTTAATTCATTCTCAACAAATTCTGGTGAAATAGTATGTGCCAGGGTTTGTTCCTGTCTGGATTTTCCTATCATTTCGCTTTTAAGTTTTTCCAGAACCAGTATGCGACCATCCGGTTTTAATGCTTTCTTTATATTCAGAAGGATTTGTTTATAATCCTTCATTTCATGGTAGGCGTCAATAATAAAAGCTACATCTAAGCTTTGCTGCTGCAATTTGGGATCGTCATAATCACCTAAAATAGTATGAATATTTCTTATGCCCCTTTCGGTAGCGATATCATTTAATTTATTTAATCGGTCTTCCCGTACATCTACCGAATATACTTTCCCGGTCTCACCAATATATTTTGCAAGCCGAATGCTCAAATAGCCTTGGTGGCAGCCTATATCTGCTACAACATTACCTTCTTCAACGCCAGCCATTTCAAAAATATCATTGACTTTCATCCATTCATCCCTGTCTTTCCAGTCACTCTCCGAATACTGGCCGTATAGACCCGGAACGATCAGAACCACTAAAAGAAAACCCACAATAGTTGATCTATTCAACATAAATAAAAGATAGTGCTTTAAGACGTATAAAGCACTTAAAATTATCTTAATTCTACGTACAGTATTTTTACTGTTAACATTCTGATTTACGAATGATACAGAATTCAACAATAAGTCTTAATATGAGAAAATAGTCCCTCTTCTCAACATAATTTTTCCTTCCTGAATATAAATTTAGTGACAATTCAAGATAACACCCTATCGCTTGAGCATAAAGAAACCAACCAGTGAATTGCCCTGGGTAGTTTCTATTCGGTACCAATAAGAATCGGATGCCAGTGGTTTTCCATTAAAACTGCCATCCCATCCCTGATCCGGAAATAATTGTTTTAATAGTTGGCCATACCTGTTAAATATGTGTATTGTGCTGACTTCAATTTCCGGCGTTGATGTAACTATCCACTGATCATTAAAACCATCATTGTTCGGTGTAAAAAATTTAGGAACTGGCAATTCATCCGGCGTGCTCTGAAAACCAGTTGTTGTAAAGGATTCCTCCCGGCAATTTTCAGCCTCTAAATTTAATTTATAGGGAATAACGGTTACGTAAATAATACTGCTTTCCGGAAGGAGCTGATCAAAGCTGTAAATGGTTGTATTGCCTACATCTAGATCCTCGACTATATCTGCACCCCCTGGAAAAGTTCCAACAGATAAAATATACCCCAGAATATTAGGCACAGATTCCCATTCTATATTGGAGTTTACATCAATATTATCAGAGCCATTTTTTGGATTTACGAGATTGGTACAATCTGGAGGCACAGGAGCTGCGCCGGTTGTAAAGGAAATAGGTTGACAATTTGGTGCTGCTCCCAGGTCATTATAGGGCGTAATGCGCACATAATAGACTGTATTACCTTCAAAATCCGGTGGCTTAAAATTAGTCCCGCTGCCAACATCAAAATTGTCTAGTATTTTAACGCCTCCAATCGACGTTTTCTCAATAGTCATGAGGTATCCCGAAGCATTAAATTCTCTGATCCACGTGATATTTGCTGTCACTGAAACGAATTCACCTCCATCAACCGGATTTATTATATCTGTACACAAAGGTGCATTATTGCCTCTTGTCCTAAAATTAACTTCAGCACAGGACGGAGATTCGCCAGCACTATTATAGGGTGTTATAGTAATATAAACACGCTGTGAAAGTGGCAAGTCAGCAGGAGGATTATAGGTAGTCACATTTCCTACATCTAAATTGCTAATAATATCACTTGCACCTGTGCTGGTGCCTATATTCAGAATGTATCCTACAGCTGCTGACTGGCCAGTCCAGCTAATGTTTATATCCGGAGGCACTCCATAAGAACCTGCGATAGGACTAAACAGCGTAACGCAGCCAGGAATAGAACTTGCCAACCCTGTTGTGAAACTTTCTTCCATACAGTTTTGTGCATCACCGTTATTATTATTGGGAATTACAGTGACATAATAAACTGTATTTGGCATCAGACTTGTTGCTGGTGTATAGCTGAGATTGCTCCCTACTGATACTCCATTTACTATATCTGTTCCTCCCGGATTAGTACCAATAAAAAGAAAATATTGGGTGGCGTTTGCTACTGCCTGCCATTGCAGTTGTGTATTTACGGAAACTCCGGTTTCACCATTCGAAGGAGATGTCAACATGGTGCAATCCGGGGGCACCTGGGCGGCCGAACTGCAAACAAATCCCAAAAATACTGCAGTTAACAGCATTTTTAGTGACTGTTTTTTTATGTGAATTTTATATGGTACAACTTTAAGATCCACCTTTAAAGATAGTAGAATTATTACAAATGCTCTATTATCCTAAGTATGTCTCACAAAATGAACATAACTTTCAGGCTTTGATTTTAATAATAGTATTTTTCAATAACTATTTATTAGGTCAAAACCGGTCAATTAAAATTTTCTGTATTTCATGTGTCGCATCTTATTGGCGGCATTGTTTCCACTAAATTTTTCTTTTTCAGGATCCCACTGAAGCGTTTCTCCAAGGCTATAAGCAATATTTGCGATATTACAAACGCTTGCGGAGCGATGACCTGTTTCTACATCGCAAATAGGTTGGGTTCTATTTTTAATGGCATCCATCCAATCCTGATAATGATCTTGTTTTACTTTGTACAAACGTGTATCCGTATTTTTTAATTCTACGTTAAGGATACCCTCAGGATCTGTTTCAAGAAAACTACGACTCACGTCCATTTTGCCTTCGGTTCCATAAAAGCGAACGCCCCATCCTCGTTCAAAATCTTCATGAACGACTTCTATTCCGTTGGCGTAATACATCTTTAAACCACGTACCGCATTTTTGTCGGCCGGTGGTACAAATTTCACAGGTCCGGTTCTGTCCATTCCCAGGGCCCATTGAACGATATCAAACATATGTGCACCCCAGTCGCATAAAATACCACCACCAACCTCTTGATAATAACGCCAGTTTGGCCAGAAATCAACGTCATTATTTGAAGGTGCTAAGCGGTGATTATAGGCCAAAAGGGGAGCCGGACCACACCAATTATTCCAATTAACTTCTTTCGGCATAGGCTCTGCAGCCAAATCATAAGGCCTTGCAGGATCTCCTACGTTAACCAAAATTTTCTGAATATCTCCCAAATAACCATTTCTTACGAGTTCGCAAGCTTTCCTAAAATTATCCCATGAGCGCTGCATGCTTCCGGTCTGTACTATTTTACCGGTTTTTTTTGCCCATTTCACCATGTCCTTGCCTTCTTTTAAGGTATGCGTCAATGGTTTCTCAACAAAAACATCTTTTCCGGCTTTCATTGCATCAATAGACTGTCGGGCATGCCAATGATCAGGAGTTACAATTACCACGGCATCAATGCCGTCCTGATCAAGCAGTTCTTTATATTCCAGAAAAGTCCTTACCCCGTTATAATTTGATTTGTTCCGATGTTCCGCATATACCTTTTCAACATGATTCTTAAACCACGCATTTTTAGTAGTCCACACATCACAACCGGCTACAATCTGAGCATTTGTATTCTCAACAAATCGTGAAGCAAGTCCCCTACTCTGCTTGCCGAGGCCAATAAAACCCAAATTAACCTTATCACTTGGAGCAACAAAACCTTTTCCCAAAACATGGCGTGGTATTATTGAAATCGCTCCCAAAGTATAGGCGGAATTTCTAATAAATTTTCTTCGTGTGAGATTTGATTTTTTGTTTTCTTGTTCAACTTTAGAATTTGGACTTTTGCCTTTCATGTCAGGTATTTTTGCTATTAATAAAATGGTTGGAATTAGCTATTAAATTACGAGAAAATTTTAAATATTTTATCATAAACAAGCATAATTCAAACCTGTCGAAGTATAACTTGATATCAGATTTTTAAAATTATTTATTAAACCAGTATGTTAATTTTAGAGTGATTGACCAGATTCTACCTTCAAAAGGTGCCAACAATTCATTGTTGGTATAAACAAGGAACAAATCCGATGCAGGCTTATAACGCCATTGAAGCCTTGAGTTTAAGTTGAAGTTTTTTGATTGTTCATTATATTGAAATAAGTTGGCAAAGAATAATTTATTGGTGAATGTAATATCTATTTCCGATCCTATTAGCCAAAATTCTGTAGTATTCCATGGTTCGGGTAATTTGATATTATTATAGCTAATATTGGAGCTAAGGCTTACATAAGGTTGAAAACGATAACCCAATTCGCTGGTTATGTTTAAGCGCTTACCATCTTCGTAGTAACCCCCATATCTTCCTCCTGCAGCATATGTAAACATACTTTGTGGTTTGGAATTGTATTCAAAGCTGAAGGCATTCCACCGATGTTTAGTTCCTGCGGCCAGGGAATCTTTGCCTGTCCCTGTAGGGTCAAAAGGCGCCAGTAATTTAACATACTCATTTATTCCCTCCAGACTTATACTACTCCTATTGCGAAAGTTGATTTGGTATTGCAGTATATTCTGATGATCCGTTTCCTTCATTTTCTCATCAAAATAATAATTCAATTTTCCAACAGGCCCATGACTAACTACCGGCCCCTCATCAGGGAACCATAAATGACCCAAAAAGGTGCTGAAATTAAAATATCCCTTTCTGGGTACAAAGCCAACTTCGGCGGTATACGTACTATCCACATATTCTTCTTTAATACCCCAATTCCACCTTCTACTCTTGTATTCAATGTTGGCAGCTTGTGTAATGCCATTTCCTTGCTTATCAGGTGTAAAAGATTTGATTAAAAAGGCTTTTCCATTCCACAAGTTATCTGGCGAAGCCAAATTATATTCCAGTCCCAAATTGCGGTTGAACTTTGGATAAATTGTCCGTAGCGAGTCGCTATCCTGTGGATAATTGGTTGATTGCTTATTTACAAAAAGCAGCCCTATGGTAGATCTGCTAAACACTTGTCGCTGTAAGCTAAAGACACCAAAATTCTGACTTGGCAGTCCTGTTGCTTCGTCTTTTGCCGTTTGAATATCCATGACTCCCAAACGCCATTTTTCACCAAGGTTTCCGCTGAGCCTTAGACCACCGTTAATTGGAATACCCAGTCCAATTCGTCTTGAAAAGAAGGGCCTGATAGTCTCGTAACCGAAGTTGGCAAACAGATCGGCATTTTCAAGGAAAAATTGTCTTCTTTCCGGAAAGAAAAGTTCAAATCTATCCAGATTTGTAATCTGTCTGTCTACTTCTACCTGAGAAAAGTCTGGATTTATCGTCAGGTCCAGGTTTAATGAAGAAGACAGGCTTATTTTAACATCGCCACCCACCTTGGTCTCGTAGTCTGTATTTCCTTCTAAATCGTAGGTCGTTTGACCCAAGACATATGGAATTAGAGAAAAATTAAAACGCGGCGTTGGAGGAGGTTCATCCCAAACCAAAACTCCGGTATATGCAAGTGATGCGGTAGGAAACTGTCTTGGTATTGGTGTCCAACTCGATTTCTCACTTGTTGCCAAATGCAACCTGCTAAAATTAATCCCCCATTCTTTAACTCCATCTTCATATCTAATGGACTTAAACGGAAGAGCCATTTCAAATACCCATTTTTCATCGTCTCTGGTTACCGCTGATATCCATTTACTATCCCAATTAAGATCCACACTACCACCGGCAAACATGGTTCCATCCCATTGGGCGCCAGCGGCATTCGAACCAAAAGTGAATCCAGTAGTCTGATTATTAAAAGGATCCAGGAACAGTAAGAAATTATCATTCTT
Organism: uncultured Eudoraea sp.; assembly: GCF_947258525.1. Classification (GTDB taxonomy): domain Bacteria; phylum Bacteroidota; class Bacteroidia; order Flavobacteriales; family Flavobacteriaceae; genus Eudoraea. The sequence continues at coordinate 2,675 of NZ_CAMYIP010000074.1, read as the reverse complement.
ATTAAAAGAAAAATCACGTCTCAGCGACTCTACAAAATAACCTCCGGGGACACTGTTATAAAAAGTTGCTATTAAATAGATATTGGTGTCATCATAGGTCATTCGTATTTCGGACTTATCTGTGGCCTTGTCAATATCCATAGGCGTTACCATGAAAAAATCTTTGGCTACATCAGTTCCTTCCCAGGCTTCATCATCAGCGATGCCATCTATTTTTACAGGTAAATTTGTTTTTCGAATATTTAAACGAAAATCTTCGTTCTTTTTTTGGGCATTGAGTGGCAATAGTAATGTAAAGAAAACTAATGTAAAGCATAACTTTTTCATACTACTTATCTAAGGAATCAACCTGAATTCTCAATTACCTGCTCAACGACCAATGGATTAAAAGGTATATGAATCCGGGTAGTCAAGCGCAACGATTCTAAAGCAAGGATAAAGTACATTAAAAATCACAAAAGAACCAGTAAATCGCGTGGTTTTAGAGACATCTAAAAAGCCCCGATAAACGGGGCCTTATAAATATTTGACTATTATTATTTTAAACTTCCAATTCCTTAAGAATATTTTCTGCAGAATTGGTAATGTTCTTGTAGCATTTATAACCCCACCTTGAAAAGAAAAATAAGAAGATTGCCATTATTGGAAGATAAATCAACCAGATCTTACTTTGCAAAAAGAGATCCTTGTTTTTCATGATCTTACTAAATACGGGCAGGCAAGTAAACATTAATACAAAGCTTAAATATATTCCAACCCTTTGTATGAGTAATAACTGATTTTTTGCTTTTGTATAGCCTACTATAGTTTCCTTAAAACTATTTTTCACAATATTCATTCGTTTCATTTTTCCTAATAATCCCAAAGTAACTACAGGTAATAGTATTAAAAATGCTATTGTGAATATACCACAAGCAAGAAGATACCAGGTGTCTAATTTATTTATGTTGACCAAAAAATAAATGGCCGCCAGGAAACATATTACTGCTCCTATTGTTTCATAAAATGTGATCTTATCAAACTTATTGCTATACCTGTCTTGAGTCATTTTCATAATTAGTTCATTGGTTAATTTTTTTTGCTGCTCTAACTGATCACTCATTTCTGACCAAATAGTCTGGATTTCTTCTAAGTCCATAACTTAATTTTTTAATATTCGTGATTTTAATTTTTGTTTAATCCTGGAGATACGGGTTCCGACATTAGTTTCGCTCAGTCCAGTGATTTCTGAAATTTCCTGGTACTTTTTACCTTCTAACAAGAGGAGTATTAAACCTTTTTCAAGTATGTTCAATTGATGAATATGCTGATATACAATTTTCAAGCGGTTTTCAAATTCAGTATCGTAATTTTCTGTTTGTTTGAGAACAACCTGATCTATGCCGGTAGTATTGGAATGTTTTTTGCTTTTGTTCAATTGATTAATGGCCGTATTGAGAGCAACACGGTACATCCAGGTACTAATTTTAGACTCATTTCGAAAGGTATCAAAGGACTTCCACAACTGATAAACAATTTCCTGGTATAAATCTTTTTGATCCTGTTCGTTTTGTGTATAGATAGTAGTGATTTTAAAAATCACTCCTTCATTTTCCTTGATTATCCCGGTAAATGATTCTTCTTTACCCATATTTTAAATCTTCTCAATAATTAGTAGGCTTATGACCAATTAAATCACACTTTCTTTAAAATTTTATTGAAAAGTAATCTACCGATATAAGGCCAAGTATCAAAAATGCATGCACTGAGAACCCAAAAAGAAGACTTTAATACTACATACTAAACCGAGAATACAATTAAATAATAAGAATACTAAATCGCCTATTTATCAAACAAACTTTGGTCTATTCCCGTTAAAAGTTTTATTGCGTTTTTATAATATACTTTTTTCAATACCTCGTCCGGGAGATCCAGCCCGTACATAGCCCAGAAAGCATGGTATTTTTTGTAATAAGGAAAATATTCATCTGCGGTTTCCAGAACCCTAAAATAAGTAGGGAACTCTTTTGGCTGATAACTGTCTTTACCAAATAATATTCGATCCTGGTACTTAATAAAGAAATTACGTGCATTTCTAGGTTGCCTTCCAAGCTCTGCTATTACCGCCCCAATTCCTACATACATATTTGGCATTTCTTCCATAAGTTCTGCCAGCTTTTGTAAATTATTAGCGTACCATCCCATGTGAGCATTGATGAATTTCGTTTGCGGATGATTTTTAAACATATTATGCTGTTCTTCTATTATTTGTTCCCAGGGAGCAGGATTATTTGCTGATCGTTTCCTTCGTGGCCTGGTTTTTAATTCCAACCATCGCTCATTACTACTATCCATGGGATCCCAGAAAGACTTAGGATCAGCAGCATGGATGAGAACAGGAATTCCCAATTCCCCGCATTTTGCCCAAATAGGATCCAATCGCCGGTCATCGATTGTTATTCTATTTCCATCAATATCCTTATTTCTTAATCCTAAACTTTTATATATTTTTAATCCTTTAGCACCATTTTTGACATCTTCTTCCAGCTGTTTTACAGCATTTTCTGCCCAATCCGGATTACCTACACCATTAAAATTTACATTGGCAAAAACGACGAACCTGTTGGGGTAATTCCGGTTTATGTTATCCATCATATTTCTAAGACCTTCCCCGGAGCCGCCGCTTAAATTAACCA